>JBBSTQ010000057.1:0-12480 GCA_038235745.1 Sphingobacteriales bacterium | reverse complement strand
TTGTTATCAAACCAATTGTAGCCAACGGTGGGCTGTAATGTTACAGTTACATCTTTTAGTTGAGCAAAGGCACTAGTTCCCAGCAGGCCCAACGTACAAATAGTAATAATTTTTTTCATGATAGGTTCTTTTAAATAACTAAAAACCTATTAATTCAAGAATAATGCCAGTGGCAGACTACGTTTATGATTTCTCATAAAATGACAAAACTGTTGTTGTCGTTTGCTAAACGAAGAAATAAATGCAATGGACAAGATTAAGATACAGTTTTTAAAACTTTAAAAGCGACGTCCGAAACGGTTCTTATCGGAGATTTAAGATACCTAGTAAACAAAAAATCCTCGGTTATTAAACAGAGGATTTTGTTATATTATACACCAATCGGCATCTAAGATTTTATCGTTGAGAGTTTGCCGCGTAAGCTTTCAGCATTAAGCCTTTTGCCTTCAGCTTTGTTTTTACTGGTACTGTATATAGATAGGTTTCGGCGTCAGCTTTAGTAACTCCTGCGGCGTCATCAAACGGTTTGGCGCTTTCTTCAAATCGTTTTTGTAAAACACTTTAAATCCCACAAACTGTACTGGCTCGCGGTATAGGTAATGACGATAAGTACCTTTTTTAAGCTCAGGTTCTCCCCATCCATCCATGTGCATGACTATCTGAACTTCTTTTTGCTTTTTGATGTTCTGGTAATTGGTAACCATGCCTTGCGTGAAGCGGTGTATCACTAATATTTTTGCCGGTAAGTTGTTTTCCTTTGCCAATTTAGCTAAATAACCAGATGCATAGTTAATGTCTGTTGCATCATAAGTGCCTATTTTTCTGCCTGGTTTATCGCCACCTTTCATAGAAAACTCTGGATCGATACCTAAATGCACATTAGGCATTTTTAAATATTTTTCCAGCCTTGGCAACTCTTTTTGTAGTGAACTTAAACCAACTTGCACATCTAAAAAAAGGATAGCGTTGTGCATCTTTGCGATAGTCAAAGCGGAATCTATCTGGCTGTCTGGCATGCGGTTAACGTAGTAGCCATCTTTTCCTGCTTCTCCGCTTGCCACTACGGCAATGTAATGTATGGCTGCGATAGACTTAATTACCGTATCGGCTTTGTTCCATTTGTCAACTTCTGCATGTAGCATTCTCCACATTTCTTTTGGAGCATACTCACCTAATGCACCCATTTTTTTAGAGTATAAGTTTCCGTAATAAACGATGATCCTGTTGAAGGGCAATATTGCACCTTTTATTGGTAAAGGATCGTTTTTTACTGGCCATTTACCGGTGGTATCTCCGTTAGCTAAATATTTTTGCAGGTCGTAATATTTGGCAGAATCAACTTCTTGGGTTGGGTTTACTTCAGCAACGCCTTCAGTTTTTAATGAATCTGACTGTGTTTTAGTGGAATCTGATTGAGAAGTTTTACCGTCTGTACTGCCAGAACATGAGCAGAATAGAGCTACAGCGATAACCAGCTGAGGCAAAAGGACATAATTTTTTTGAGATAGCATTTTGATTGAATTTAAGGGGAAAAGTAAGTGAAAGGTTTGGTGATTTCTAATAAAGATTTCAACAATTGAACATACTAAATCTGCCGAAAACTCCTAGCGGTAAGTTAACTCCGCTGCGAGCTTCTAAATAAAGTTCGCCGATGTTCAAATTCTGTACTTCGGGATGTGCACCTCTGATCAAATTTTCAACAATAATGGATGAAAAACCGAGAGAGTACGTGTTTAATATCAAGAAGTGTTCTTGTGGATCTAGTAACTGCACCACATCTCGCATCATTTCCCTAATTAAATCCTCCAGTTTCCACTTTTCGCCTTTTGGGCCGTGACCGTAAGCCGGTGGATCTAAAATAATTCCGTTGTATTTTTTACCTCGTTTCAGTTCGCGTTGTACAAACTTTAAAGCATCTTCCACAACCCAACGAATATCTTTTAAATCAGAAACTTCTTGATTTTCGTTTGCCCAAGTTACCACTTGCTTAATAGAATCCACATGGGTGGTGTCCGCTCCAGCTGCTTTTGCAATTAAAGATGCACCACCCGTGTAGGCAAAAAGGTTAAGTATTTTAGGTTCTGGAGTTTCAAACTTTTTGATAGACGAAGAAATAAAATCCCAGTTTACAGATTGCTCTGGAAAAATACCGACATGCTTAAAAGAAGTTAGCGCCAGTCTGAATTTAATAGCAACATCGTTATTTTTATATTCGATGTGCCAACGATCGGGCGTTTTTGCATTTTTCTTTACCCACTCGCCACTGGTTGCGGATCTGCCTTTAAACTTAATATGATGTAACTTTTCCCACTCATTTTCTGGCAATAACTTGCTCCAAACAGCTTGTGGTTCTGGCCTAATCAGGATAACATCGCCAAAACGCTCCAACTTTTCAAAGCTCCCACAATCTATCAGTTCGTAATCTTTCCAGTGTTGCGGAGTAAGGGCTTGTATGTTTGGCTGCATATTTTTAATGAGTGAAGGATTGAAGGAATGAATGATTGAGTGAAGGACTGAATTGTGTTATTATGATTGAATGATCGAGTTTTGAAGGATTGAATGCCTGTTATAATGATTGAATGATAGAGTTTTGAAGGATTGAATGGTGTTATAATGATTGAATGATAGAGTTTTGAAGGACTGAATTGTGTTATAATGATTGAATGATAGAGTTTTGAAGGATTGAATACCTGTTATAATAAATACTTTTCGAGGTTGATTTTCCTAATGCCTAATTGCCGCAAACTATTAACAAATGACTAATGAACCAATGCCTAATAAACTAAAAGACTACTTCTTTTTAAGTAATGTCTCCATTAGCTCGGTAGCAAACACAAAATCATTTACTTCATTGTTGCCTGTTTCTGTGATTTCGTCTTTTGAACCTTCCCACCATTTTTCGCCCTGGTGTAAAAACAAAATGTGTTTCCCAATTCCCATTACCGAGTTCATATCGTGAGTCACAACTACTGTGGTTATGTTGTATTCTTCAGTAATTTCCTGCAACAGCTCATCAATCATGATGGAGCTTTTTGGGTCTAAGCCCGAGTTTGGTTCATCGCAAAATAGATATTTGGGGTGCATAGCAATGGCTCTCGCGATACCAACTCTTTTCATCATTCCGCCCGAAAGTTCAGAAGGATAGAGCTTGTTTTTGCCAGCCAAGTTCACTCGTTCCAAAACAAAATTAACGCGTTCTAATTTTTCTGCTTTGGATTGATCGGTAAACATATCTAGCGGAAAGCGTATGTTTTTTTCTACACTCATAGAATCAAATAGCGCAGAACCTTGAAAAAGCATTCCGATTTCCTTACGGATTTCGATACGTTCGTGAGTGCTCATGGTTGTAAAATCACGACCATCATAAGTTACCGTACCGCTATTGGGTTCGTGTAAACCTACCATTGCTTTCATTAAAGTAGTTTTTCCAGAACCAGAACTTCCAATAATCAATGATGTTGTGCCTGGCTCAAACTTGGCCGAAATGCCTTTTAGCACTTCATTGTCGCCGAAACTTTTGAAAATATCTTTAACCTCAATCATAATAATAGTTGTGCAATAACGTAATCGGAAACCAAAATAGCAATACAGCTCACTACCACTGCCTTTGTACTAGCTGCGCCAACTTCAAGTGCGCCTCCTTTGGTGAAATAGCCCTGGTATGCTGAAACTGTTGTAATGATAAAGGCAAAAACCAACGCTTTTACCATTGCTACTACCAAAGTAAACGGAATAAAATCGGTTGTTAAACCTTGAACAAACTCTGCAGAGCTTACCGCTCCAGAAGCTGTACCAGCTAAATATCCGCCAGTGATACTCAATGCAATTGCGATAGTTACCAACAGCGGAATCATAATAACGCCCGCCAAAAGTTTGGGTAAAATTAAGTAACCTGGAGCATTTATCCCCATAATTTCTAGGGCATCAATTTGTTCGGTAACTCGCATAGTGCCAATTTGTGAGGCAATACTACTCCCAATTTTGCCTGCCAAAACTAACGAACAAACTGTCGGGCTCAACTCTAAAATAGTAGAATCTCGGGTAATACCGCCAATAATTGACTTCGGAATTAAATCGCTGGTTAGTTGGAAAGCAGTTTGTACCGTGGTTACCGCTCCTATAAATACAGAGATTACACTGATAATGCCCAAAGAACCCAGTCCTATATCTACCATTTCCCTAAAAACTTCGTTTTTATAAATGCTCAACTTTTCTGGACGTCTAAAAACTGCCTTTAGCAATAATATATATTTGCCGAAATGATAAAATACCATATAAATAATTTTGTGTAAAAATAAGCTTTTTTATCAATTGCAATTATTAAACCTAAATTGGCTGTAAATTAAAAAATAACATGAATATTTTAATTACTGGCGCAACAAAAGGAATAGGTAAATCTGTGGCTTTAGAAATGGCTAAAAACGGATATTCTTTAGCTGTTTGCGCTAGAGATTCGAATGCGCTTGAGTCATTAGAAAAAGAGTTGCTTACCGTAAACGCAAATATTGTTGTACTTGCAGTTAAAGCCGACTGTAGCATAAAAGCAGAAGTGATTGCTTTTGCGGATAAAGTCGTTGAGGTGTTTGGAAATGTAGATGTTTTAGTGAATAATGTCGGCGTTTTTTCTCCCTCTTCAATTTTAAAAGAGAATGATGATCAGCTCTCTTTACATTTTAAAACTAACGTTGAAGCGCCATATCTACTGTACAAAAAGCTTGCGCCTTTAATGACTAAGAATGGTAAGGGGCATATTTTTAATATCTGTTCTATAGCAAGTACCCAAACTATTGTTGATGCCGGTTCTTACTGTGTAACAAAAGCCGCTTTGCTTAGTCTTAACAATATCATGAGGGAAGAAACCAAACCTTTTGGCTTAAAAGTGACTGCTATTTTACCAGGCTCTACACTTACCGCTTCTTGGGACGGTGTAGAAGTTTCTCCTGATAAATTTGTACAACCGGACGATGTTGCAAAATGTATCAACCAGATTATGCAATTGAGTGCGGGCGCAAATGTAGATCAGTTAATTATTACGCCCCAAAATGGGCAGGTTTAACAATATTGAAAATGGAAAAGAAATTAAAAAGAGATCCGCAGGAAAAAATGATTGCGGGAGTTGCCGGAGGAATTGCAAAGTATTTTGATTTGGACCCCACTTTTGTGAGAATTGCGTTTGTGTTGGCAGCGTTTTTTGGGGGAAGCGGACTTTGGATTTATATTATTTTGTGGATTGCCGTCCCGTATGAAATACAATCGCCTTATACTTATACGGATTACAGAACAGAGCCAGAACAACCTTTGTCTTCAAAAAACCAGGCCGGCAGAAGCACTAAAATGAATTTTCTATTAGGTACGCTACTTATTGTGATGGGCGCTTATTTTTTATTGGGCGAGTTTGATTTACTACCTTATTGGTTTAGTGTGAAAAAGCTATGGCCTCTAGCTTTAGTAGTTTTTGGATTGTTGATTTTAGCTAAAACGCAGCAAACCAAAGAACCGCTAGATTCTTTTGAAGATAGAAAAACGACAGAAGACGAGTTTAAAAATACTACTGATGAATCCTATAACAAGTAAACAATGAGAGCGAGTAAAATATCATGGGGACTAATTTTTATTTTTGCAGGAACAATTTTTCTGTTGGAAAATTACGGAATCATCGATTTTAATTGGAGTCACGTATGGCGATTTTGGCCTTTGATTTTAATTATCATGGGTTTAAATATTATATTTTCTAGATCAGAATCTAAAGCTGGGAATTTGGTGGTCGTTTTAACCACCGTGTTTGCTCTTGGGTTTATCACATATCTAAATTTGGATGCTCATAAAAACACTGATTCAAATTTGGGTTATAATATTGATTCTGATGACGAGGAAAGCAATGCTGGAAAAAATGTTCAATCGTTTTACAACGAAGATTACGATGATAAGTTTAAAACCGCGACCCTAAATATCAACGGTGGCGCAAGCACATTTTCAATTCGTTCAGGAAGCGATAATCTATTTGAATCATCCACACAAAAAAACGGCACTCGCTATTACCTGCGTAAAACATACACAGATAGTACCGTTGTTTTGAACTTCAATTCAAAGAACAAAAACAAAAGTTTTGATTTTGACGATACCGATTTAAGTAACGTGGCCATGAAAATTCACCTGATGCCGTTGTGGGATATTAACTTGAACATGGGCGCCGGAAAAGCTGAATTTGATTTGAGTGATAACAGAGTTAAGGAGATCAATATCAAAGGTGGTGCTGCAGATTTTGAGATAAAAATTGGCTCGCTCTATAATAATGTTGATTTATCCGCAGAAACCGGAATTGCGAAAGTGAGTATATTGATCCCGACTGAATCAGGTTGTAAAATTATAACGAAAACTGGGCTTTCGTCCAAAGATTTTCCTGGTTTTACAAAATCTGATGATGGTACTTTTACATCGCCAAATTACAGTTCTACCAGCAACAAAATCATGATCAACTTAAAAGGTGGTTTGAGCGATTTTGAAGTGAAGCGTTATTAATAATGAAGGAAAGCGTCTATTATTTGGTAGTTAGTGGGAAACCAACCGGACCATTTACATTAGAAGAGTTAAAAAATCAAGCGGTAAAGCCAGATTCATTTCTAAAAACGCCAGAAATGGATGATTACAAAGAGGCACACGAGATTGCAGAGTTGCGGACTTTACTGGGTTTTACGGAAGAATATACCGCTCCACAATATTACGCTGGTTTTGATTTACGAATGCTCGCTACGGCAATAGATTGGTTTATCGTTTTCGGAATTTTTGCATTTTTCGAGCTTTTGGTAGCGTTATATGTATCAGATACAACCGCAACACAACAAAATATCATCAGTGGATTGTTGCTGTTGCCTTTCCTCAAACTTTTTTATCATGTTTACATGGAGAACCACCAACAGGCAACCATCGGTAAAAAACTAATTTCTATTAAAGTTACCAATTTGCAAGGCTTGCAACCCTCGCTCCAGCAAATCATCTACAGAAACCTATCTAAAATATTAAGTACACTAGTTTTTTTTGCCGGCTACTTTTATTTATTTCTCAATAAAAAACAACAAGCTTTTCACGATAAACTGGCGGATACGTTGGTGGTTAAAGATCGTTTGATTTAGGAAGGTTAGGTCTTTTTGAGATTTTTTTTGGTCACGTGTCGTTGGGCTGCTAATGGTATTTCACAATCCAATATGGAATAACTCTAAAACAACTCCCCTAAAGCCAGTAAAATAGGCAAGCAATGTCATGCTGACTACAGGAAAAGATCTCACTCGTAAGGTCGCCATTTCACGTAGTGAATCCTTTGGAGCAACCTGAAACCAGTTTTGTGTGATGCCTGCGGTAGGCAGGTTTTGTTAGCATTCAACACGAAGAAGTGGTTAAAAAACGAATCGCCCACGCTCATCATCCTCTTAAAGATTAAACAAAAAGGCTCATTCGCAAAAACCGTTGAGGCATTTTTGCATTATTATATGAACAAACTGCCAAATCAATTAGAAGAAAAAGACATCGCCTTTATTGTTTATTTAAAATGTTTCTAAATAGATAATACATGATGGTTAATAACAGTAATTTGCAATTAAATCGTCATTTAATGGATACTTTTGTAGCTGTAAAAACATTACATACTAAATATAAATAATGAGTAATTTTTCAAAAGCATTTTCTTCAACACTCGGGAGAAAGCTGATTATGAGTTTGACGGGACTATTTTTATGTTCATTCTTAATTGTACATTTAATAGGTAATTTCCAGATTTTTAAAGCAGACGAGGGGCTGGCATTTAATCAGTACGCATATTTTATGACGCACTTTCCGCCTATAAAAATCGTCTCCTATCTTCTTTACCTTTCCATTATTGTGCATGCAGTTTGGGCATTAATTATCACCAGAAGAAACCAAGCTGCCCGCCCAGTTGCTTACGCTATCAAACCGAAAGATGGCAGTATTTGGTCGTCTAGAAACATGGGTATTTTAGGAACTATACTGTTAGTTTTCATTGTGGTGCACATGAGCAACTTTTGGTACAAATACCATCAGGGTTACACGCCATATATCGAATATCGAACAGATTTGAAAACTGGCGAAACCACTACAAGAACGTTAAACGCTAATGAGTTTACAGAGTATAAGGCGTATGTGGATAATGGCGTACAAATTATACAGTCAGAAGACTTGTACAAAGAAGTTTATGTATCCTTCCAGCAATGGTGGTTGGTGGCATTTTACGTTATCGCAATGGCGGCATTGGCTTTTCACTTAATCCATGGGTTTCAAAGTGGTTTCCAAACCATAGGTTGGAACCACAGAAAATACTTTCCGGTAGTTAAGTTTTTAGGGTTGTGGGTATTCGGAATATTGATTCCGATAGCTTTTGCAGCGATGCCCATTTATGTGTTTTTTCAATAAGTTAAAAATTTTGAACCTTTAAATAGGTTGTAGATAAAAGAGAATAAGATGAAGTTAGATGCTAAAATTCCAGAAGGCCCGTTAGCCGAAAAGTGGAACAAACACAAATTCGATCTAAAACTGGTAAATCCGTCCAACAAGCGAAAATACGAGGTAATTGTAGTAGGTACCGGTTTGGCCGGCGCATCTGCTGCGGCATCATTGGCAGAATTGGGTTATAACGTTAAGTCATTTTGTTTTCAGGATAGCCCACGTAGGGCGCATTCTATTGCTGCGCAAGGCGGTATCAATGCCGCAAAAAACTATCCTAACGATGGAGATTCAGTTTTCCGTTTGTTTTACGATACCATTAAAGGTGGTGATTACCGCTCAAGAGAAAGCAACGTTTACCGTTTGGCAGAGGTTTCCGTAAACATCATTGATCAGTGTGTGGCGCAAGGTGTGCCGTTTGCTCGTGAATATGGTGGTTTGCTAGATAACCGTTCTTTTGGTGGCGCACAAGTTTCCAGAACGTTTTATGCTAAAGGGCAAACTGGGCAACAGTTGTTGTTAGGTGCTTACTCGGCATTAAACCGCCAAATTGATTTGGGAAAAGTAAAAATGTACACCCGATCAGAAATGCTAGATTTAGTGGTTGTTGATGGTAAAGCGCAAGGTATTGTAACCCGTAGTTTAATTGATGGCAAGGTAGAAACCCATAGCGCACATGCTGTATTGTTATGTACAGGTGGTTATGGCAATGTATTTTACCTATCTACATACGCAATGGGTAGCAATGTAACAGCTGCTTGGCGAGCGCACAAAAAAGGTGCTTATTTTGCTAATCCTTGCTACACACAAATTCACCCAACGTGTATTCCAGTAACAGGTACTCATCAATCCAAACTGACTTTAATGTCAGAATCTTTACGTAATGACGGACGTGTTTGGGTGCCTAAAACTGTTGAGTTATCTCAGAAATTACAGAAAGGCGAACTAAAGGCTGCTGACCTTAAAGAAGATGATCGCGACTACTTCTTGGAACGTAAATATCCATCATTTGGTAATTTGGTTCCACGTGATGTGGCTTCAAGAAACGCAAAACAGGTTTGTGATGAAGGAAAAGGAGTTGGTAAAACCGGCTTAGCGGTCTATTTGGATTTTGCAGATTCTATCAAAAGGTTAGGTCAGCCAGCGGTTGCCGCTAGGTATGGTAACTTGTTTGATATGTATAAACAAATTACAGATGAAAACCCTTATGAATCACCAATGCGAATTTATCCAGCGGTACATTATACAATGGGAGGTCTTTGGGTTGATTATAATTTGATGACCAGCGTACCAGGTTTGTATTCTTTAGGCGAGGCAAATTTTTCTGATCATGGTGCTAACCGTTTAGGTGCATCTGCTTTGATGCAAGGCTTGGCTGATGGTTATTTTGTGATTCCTTATACCATAGGAGATTATTTAGCAAATATTGGACCTGCGCCAATTGACCATAACAGACCCGAATTTGCAAAAGCTAAGGCGGATGTTGAAGACAAAATCAAATTACTATTATCATTAAAAGGTACACGCACAGTTGATGAGTATCACCGTGATTTGGGTCATATCATGTGGGAATATTGCGGTATGTCCAGAAGTGAAGAAGGGTTGCGGAAAGCAAAAAAGCTGATTTCTGATTTAAGAGCCTCTTTTTGGAAAGATGCAATTGTTGTGGGGGAAAATGAAGAGGTAAACCAATCATTAGAAAAAGCCGGCCGTGTTGCAGATTTTCTTGAGCTTGGAGAGCTAATGATTGACGACGCTCTTAACCGTGATGAATCTTGTGGAGGTCACTTTAGAGAAGAATCTCAAACACCAGAAGGCGAAGCTTTAAGAAAAGATGACGAGTTTGCTTACGTGGCAGCTTGGGAATTTAGAGGCGAAAATATACCAGAAGTGCTACACAAAGAAGAATTAGTTTTTGAAAACGTTAAATTAACACAAAGAAGTTATAAGTAAGATGCGAGATTGGAGATGCGAGAAGCTAGATTAGCAAATTCTCATATCTCATATCTCACATCTCAAATCTAAAAAGATATGAGTGGACACATGAACCTGACGTTGAAAGTATGGCGTCAAAAGAATAGCGCAACTGCTGGAAAATTCGTGACTTATAAAGCTGAAGAAATTTCTCCGGATATGTCATTTTTGGAGATGCTGGATGTGGTTAACGAGGATTTGGTAAAGAAAAAAGAAGACCCAATTCATTTTGACCATGATTGTAGGGAAGGGATTTGCGGAATGTGTTCTTTAGTTATTAACGGAGAACCACACGGTCCAAAAAGAGCAACCACAACTTGCCAATTGCACATGCGTAGCTTTTCTGATAAAGACACCATTGTTATTGAGCCTTGGAGAGCTGCCGCTTTTCCGGTAGTCAAAGATTTGGTGGTTAACCGTTCAGCTTTTGATAGGATACACAGAGCCGGTGGGTATGTTTCGGTAGGTACAGGCGGTGCGCCGGATGCAAACGAAATTCCAATTCCAAAGCCAATTGCTGATGAGGCATTTATGTCTGCACAATGTATTGGGTGTGGCGCCTGTGTTGCGGCTTGTAAAAATGCTTCGGCCATGTTATTTGTTTCAGCAAAAATCTCACAATATGCTTTGCTACCACAAGGTCAGCCAGAGCGCTATGCTAGGGCAGAAACCATGGTATTGCAAATGGACGAAGAAGGATTTGGTGGCTGTACCAATACTTATGCCTGTGAGGCACAATGCCCTAAAGAGATTAAGGTAACTAACATTGCTAGAATGAATCGCGAGTTTTTTAATGCAGAATTAATCAAGTCTTAGCGATAAGCTTAATACGATATTGGGATTGTCAAACGACATGTCTTCAGTGTTTGGATTTTTTATAATTTAAAACGGGCGTACAGATTGTATGCCCTTTTTTTGTTTATTGATAAATCCTTCTGATTTTTGGGTTCAAAAAAATTTTGAGGAATTTAGTCAGTACCATTATTACAGCCACAGAGCTTTCTGTCTCGCTGAGGTACAATATATTTCATATAAATCAATATGGAATGACGGTTGACTAAAGTATTGATATTTAAATAATTACAAAAAAGTGTCAATGGTACTGAATCCGATAATCCCGATAGCTATCTGGATCGGATGAAGGATAACCACGGAGGGAGCAGAATTCACAGAGCCGAGTTTGCTTTTTTAGTCATGCCTTTCACGCCGAGGTACGAGAAACGAAGATTATCGCAGATAAATCTTACGAGCAAGGTATGCCTAAAGCCCCCAATTAAGTCACTTTATGAACTGGTTTTTCGAATGGATTGTTCCTTTGGTGCTATGCCATATAATTCTTTAACATGATGACGTTCCTCATTTCGTAGTACTTAAATGACCTTAAAAAAACTTAAAGCACCTTATTTCCGTAATTTATACAGATACAGATAATTAGTATAGCTTATGAAGATGTTGAAATTTCTGGGTTTTGGTTTACTCGTACTAGTGTGCTGTTTTATGCTGGGAGCTTGTAGTAAAGAACAAGAAACAATAGCGGTAAAAACGGAGGGTCAACCTCCTGTAAAAGTCGTAGACGGTAGTTACACTTATTTAGCACTGGGCGATTCTTACACCATCGGTCAATCAGTTGAAGCGAATCATAACTTTCCTAGCCAGTTGGTGGACTTATTGAAAAATAGTGGATTTAACGGTTCTGCTAAAATTGTTGCACAAACCGGCTGGACAACCAGTAACCTTATAAATGCAGTTGGCAACGCCAACCTAAACGTAAAGTATGATTTTGTGACTTTATTAATCGGTGTAAATAATCAATACCAACAGGGAGACATTACAGCCTACAAAAATGGATTCATTCAGCTTTTAAAAACTAGTATAAGCTATGCAGGCGGTAATGCATCACGCGTTTTTGTTTTATCGATACCAGATTACAGCGTTACCCCGTTTGCTGGAAATGATCCAAAAGTCAAAACTAAAATCGCGAGTGAAATCGACATTTATAATCAAATAGGGAAAGGTGAAACCGCTAAACTTGGCGCAAATTATTTAGATATTACC
>JBBSTQ010000056.1:0-12610 GCA_038235745.1 Sphingobacteriales bacterium | reverse complement strand
GATTATCAGCTTTGCTTTCGCTAGGAAATTTAAGAGCCGAAAAAGGGAAATGTTTTTTATATCGTCAGGATGTTTTTGACCATGCCGAGGGGATTTTGTTCATCGTTATTCCTCCAAAACATTTAGACAATAGTTTCAATTTTTCTAGCGGATTTGTAAACGATTTAAAAGCTTATCAGCAACAGCTTTCGCCAAATTTATTTTTGGCAATGGTAAAAGTTTATCAGGGCGATGACCAAAAAAGATTGCACCGCTTATGGCAAATATCTGAGGATTTGAATATTCCGTTGGCCGCTACAAATGATGTGCATTATCATGAAGCACAAAGGCGTGAATTACAAGATGTGCTGACTTGTGTTCGAGAAAAATGTACGATTACCGAAGCAGGTTTTAAGCTCCATTTTAACGCCGAACGTTATTTAAAACCCGTTCAAGAAATGCAACGGCTGTTTCGGCAATATCCAGAAGCCATCGCCAACGCACAAAAAATTGCGGATGCGTGTAATTTCTCTTTGGATGAATTGAAGTATATCTATCCTGAAGAATTGACTACTGAAGGTCGCACCCCGCAACAAGAATTGGTGCATTTAACTTGGATTGGCGCTTACGAACGCTTTGGAGAAACCCTTCCTGAAAAAATTGAGAAACAGATCAAAGAAGAACTCGCCTTTATTGAAAAACAGAATTTACCCAATTACTTTTTAACCGTTCATGATTTGGTACAATTTGCCAGAAGCAGGGACATTTTATGTCAAGGCAGAGGTTCTGCGGCCAATTCTGTAGTTTGTTATTGCTTGGGAATTACCTCGGTTGACCCTACAAAAATCAAGTTATTATTTGCCCGGTTTATGTCGGATGCAAGAAACGAACCGCCAGATATTGACGTAGATTTTGAGCATGAACGCAGGGAAGAAGTGATTCAATATATCTATCAAAAATACGGCAGAGAACGAGCGGCAATTGTGGCGACTGTAACACAAGAACGTTATAAAGGTGCAGTTCGTGATGTGGGCAAAGCCATGGGACTTTCTGTGGACACCATCAATAACCTTTCTGCGGGCGTTTGGCGACCGTCATCTGAATGGTTGGATAATTTAGATATTGCAGAGCAAGGTTTAAATGTGCAAGACCCACATCTCAGAAAAACCTTGGAACTTACTAGGCAGTTAATGGGTTTCCCTAGGCAATTGGGGCAACATACCGGCGGTTTTGTAATTACGCACAACAAACTTTCGGATTTATGCCCGATTATGAATGCCCGAATGGAAGACCGCACTTGTATTGAGTGGAACAAGGATGATATTGAAGCACTGGGCTTTATAAAAGTGGATGTTTTGGCTTTGGGAATGCTGACTTGTATCCGTAAAGCTTTCGATTTGGTAAAAACACATTATAACGAAGATTTAACTTTGGCAAATGTTCCGCAAGACGACCCAAAAGTTTATGAAATGATTAGCGTTGCGGATACGGTAGGCGTTTTCCAGATTGAAAGTCGGGCGCAAATGTCCATGTTGCCACGTTTACGCCCCAAAGTTTTTTACGACTTAGTGATACAGGTTGCCATTGTACGCCCTGGACCTATACAAGGCAACATGGTGCATCCTTATTTACGTCGCCGAAACGGGATAGATGTCGTGGAATATCCTTCAAAAGAGTTAGAAGAAATATTGAGCCGGACAAACGGCGTTCCTTTGTTTCAGGAGCAGGCGATGGAAATTTCTATTGTTGCCGCCGGCTTTACCCCTGCCGAAGCAGATGATTTGCGCCGAAGCATGGCGACTTTCAAAGCACATGGAAAAGTGACCGCTTTCCGTGAAAAGATGGTCAATGGAATGGTAAAACGTGGTTACGAAGAAGAATTTGCACATCGAGTTTTTAAGCAGATTGAAGGTTTTGGAGGTTACGGTTTCCCAGAAAGCCATGCCGCCAGTTTTGCGCTTTTGGTATACGTTTCTTCTTGGATAAAATGCCACCATCCCGATGTTTTTGCCTGTGCCATTTTGAACAGTTTACCCATGGGGTTTTATCAGCCTGCACAATTGGTAATGGATGCCCAAAAGCATGATGTGGAAGTTCGTTCGGTTGATATTAATTATTCTTTTTGGGATTATGTGCTGGAAGAAAAATCGAGCAATTACAAAGCTCTACGTTTAGGATTTAGGCAAATTAGTGGTTTAAGGATAGAAGAATTAGAGTTGTTAATTCAACAAAGAAACCAGCCTTATTGCAGTCTTACGGAACTACTGACTGCCGGACTTTCACTTTCCTCTTTAGAGAAACTAGCTGATGCTGATGCTTTCCGTTCCATCGGTTTGAACCGCCGACAAGCATTGTGGGAAGTTTCTGCTTTGGCAGATAGCCCGATTGCTTTGTTTGAAGGTCAAGCTTCTGAAAGTAAAAAAGAAATACAAATTGCTTTACCATTAATGGCGAAGAGTGAACATGTTTTGCAGGATTATGCCAGCACTTCTTTATCCTTAAAAGCACATCCGTTGAGTTTTTTACGTCCGCAATTTAATGCGTTGCAATTAACCACCAACGAACAGTTGAAATCAACGGCCAACGGTGCTAAAGTAAAAGTCGCAGGTTTAGTACTCATTAGGCAAAGACCAGGAACTGCAAAAGGCGTTTGTTTTGTTACGATTGAAGATGAAACTGGTAGCGCCAACATTGTAGTTTGGCCAAACATGTTTACTAAATATCGCAAAGAAGTCATCAGCGCTAAACTGCTAATGATTGAAGGAAGATTACAGCGAGAAAAAGAAGTCACTCACGTAGTAGCCGAACGTTGTTTTGATATATCTGGATTTTTGCAGCAGCTTAAAAAGAAGGGAAATGCAGTTAATGAAGGAGAGGTTTTTGACCAGTCTAGGAATTTTAGGTAGGATTTAAATGCCAAATCATTAACGCACATAAATCACTCGTTATGACCAGATTCATCCGCCTGGATGTTGTTGGCATTTATAGCCTCACTTAGTTCCCTTTTATCCTTTCTGTTCTTTTTTATAAAAAGTATTAAAAGAATCACTATTACCAGAATGAATAATCCAATGATGAAATAATTGATCATGACGTTTAAAATCAAAGAGTTAACCAACTAAACTGTTTTAGGATGGTTTTATTTTTTTACTAATGTTATTATTTTGTTAAGTTTTTGCGGAACTCTAAACAAATAAGGGCAGTGCAATGGTTGTGCCTCCCATCTGGCGCAAGTCTTAGTGCCAAAGCCTGTGGGCAAGCCTGACTTGTGCTCACAATATATCTTTCTAATAAAAAACATCTTTTAAAAGCACAAGTCAGCCATTTCTCTTTGCTTACGCTCTAAGACTTGCGCTAGTCTAATAACGTTTTTCTCATGAAAGAGCGTTAACGATTGAAGCGACATCCTTTTTTTGTCTTTCGGCTCCGCTCAGGACTACAAAAAAAGATATAGCGCAAAGCGTGTTCAAACGCCCAAAAACAGATTTCAAACAACTATAGTTATTTGAAATCAGTCTACAAACCCGGCAACCCCGCCACAGCCCTACCTTTCATCCCTTCACTCACTAAATAACTCAAGAAAAGAGTAAAAGGCAATATATCCTGCTCAACACTCGCTTTTTCCAACGCCAACATATATTCCTCTCGCTTTTCCACGGGAATAACCGTCCAAGGGTAACCACCAGAAATCAGCATCACATTCATTAACAAGCGCCCCATACGTCCGTTGCCATCCATATAAGGATGAATGAATACAAATATAAAATGCACTAAAACTGCTCGTACAGAAGCTTCGGGTTCTTCCGTTAATAGCTCAAAAAACACAGGCATCGCATCTCTCATGGCATCCACACTTAAGGGCACATGTTTAGAATTACCAATATAAACTTGGCTATTTCTGTAGCCGGCTAAATCTGCAGGTTTCAAAATACCTGTCGCCACACTTGGATCAAACAATGCTCTATACCATTTCGAGTGGTCAACATCTGCTTGTTCGCCAGGATTTTTACCTTTTACTATCTCTTTTATAGTTTCTTTTACAGATTGAAAAGCCTGATAATAACCTCTGGCCGCCATCGCATCACGTTGTTTACGGTCTGCCTCGTTCTCTTTTATATCCCATTTGCCCGAACTTACTTTGGCAATCAACTCTGGAGTGACCTGATAACGCTCGATGGAAAGCGAATGATAGGCATCAGTTATGTAAATGTCTTCTATATCTTTAAGTAAGGAATCATATTGTACAGCTATACCCGGCGATGCTGGGAAATTTGCGATTACTTGCTCTCGCATCTGCATCCACATCAATCTGATACGATTGGCATAAGGAGAACGCTCCCGAAAAGACAGATTTACGGCAAGCTTGCTTTCAAAAGGATCTTCCTCACGGATGTCATAATCGGCCTGTTTAAAAGTTGCTATAATTTGATCTGCTATCTTTTCTCTTCTGATGTTACGGAAAGCGCCCGACAAGCGCCCTGCTAAGGTGGTGTGCCCGTTTTCTAAAAGTATCGGTAAAAGTTCAGATGCATCGCGTATCAACGAAAGTACGGTACGAACATCGATGACGTTGCTAGTATATGTACTAGCAGAACTGTAAATGAGTGCCGCTTGCAAAGTGTAAATTCTTAAGCCGTTTTCGGTTTTAGTTAGCTGATTACTTGACGGTAGATCGCCTTTAAGATTGAACAAAGAAGTACGGTGCGGCAAAGGAGTGGGATGATTATTTCCCTGTGGCGACCGCACAATTAATTGTTGGGGAACAGATTTATTACCCGCATGTAACAATAAAGATTGCTCAGCAGACAAGCACCACTTAGCACCATACTTTCGTTCTAAAAATACGGCAACAAAATCCCAATAAGAAGTGTACCACGCAGTAGTTTCTTCAAGGGTTTCTGCTGGGTTAGTGGCAATGTACCATCCCTTGGAGGTTTCTTGGATAAACCCGTTCTTAGAAAGTATCTCACGATAGGTACGATTGGGCATATCATCGGTATGTATGCCCACAACTCCTTTTTTCTGCAATTTCTGCAAAAATTTTAATGCTTTTACAAACCGTTCTTGAGCTGTTGCCATAGCTAATTTTAATTACAACAGATTAATGTGCTAACGCTAGTAAACAATGATGTGGCAAATATAGTAAATATTGTCGTGGTATTTATCGTAAACAGTGTTGTGTTAATTAACGTAAACAGTGTTGTGCTAATTAACGTAAACCGTGTTGTGCTAATTAACGTAAACCGTGTTTATTATTTAAGAGATTTAATCTGAAAATAACACCTTACCTAAATCTAAAATCAAATGGGCTTTCTTAACGAGTTCAGTGATTTTGTTAATTAGATTTATTTAAATTAGTAGAACCTTTCACTGATTACTGATACCCCATCGCCTGCAAATTAAAAAGTTCGGCATATCTTCCATTAGCTTTCAACAATTGCTGATGCGTACCTGATTCTAGCAAGGTTCCATTGTCCAATACCAATATCCGATCTGCAAGCCTAGCCGTAGAGAAACGATGTGAGATCAATACCGCAGATTTTCCTTTTGTTAGTTGTGCAAAACGTTGAAAGACTTCATACTCTGCCCTAGCGTCCAACGCTGCTGTCGGCTCATCCAATATCAAAACCTGTGCATCCTTCATATATGCTCTCGCCAAAGCTACCTTTTGCCACTCTCCACCGGATAGCTCAACGCCATCATTAAACTTTCTTCCTAACCACTGCTGGTAAGCTGCCGGAAATTTTAATGCAAGCTGATCTGCCAAACTTTCCATCGCTGCTCTTTTTACCAGCTCTTCATTCTCCATCTCCTTAATATTCCCGACGGCAATATTTTGATAAAAAGTCATCTGATAGCGAATATAATCCTGAAAAATAATGCCCATGTGATGCCTTAGATCGTCCAAATCGTACTCTTTCAAATCTTTCCCATCCAACAAAATGCGACCTTCAGTTGGGTCATACAATCTGGCTAACAGTTTCACTAAAGTTGTTTTTCCTGCACCGTTTTCGCCAACCAAAGCTAGCTTCTCTCCCGGTTTTAGCGCAAAACTCAGGTTTCTGTTTGCCCAAGCTTCAGTACCTCGATATTGAAAGCCCACATTCTCAAAAACAAAACCTGTCTTAATGGGATTTGGAAATGGTAAAGCATTTTTCGTCTGCGTAATTTTAGGCTTAATTTCAAAAAAATCTATGAAGTCGTTGAGGTAAATTGCGCCTTGAGAGACCGATGTGAATCGTGATAGCATAGTTTCCATTAACCCACTCAACTGGCGGAACGATCCCGCTAAAAAGGTAAGGCTGCCCACAGTCGATTTACCCGTAACGGTATCGTAAATGATGAATCCGTACGCCGCGTAATAACCCATTGTACCCAAAACCGAAAAAAAAGTCCCCCATATTGAACGACGGATGGCGAGTTTGCTATTGTCGCGATAAAACTGATCTGAAAGCGTTTTGAAGCGGGCGACTATAAAATCCGCCAAACCAAATATCTTCACTTCTTTGGCAGTTTCATCACTGGCGCCTAAATAACGTATATAATCCAGTTCTCTACGTTCGGGAGTTTGCCTTCGCGAAAGCGCATAATTTTTACTGTTGAAATAGGATTCGCCCAAAAACGACGGAATAATAGCAAGCAACAAAAGTAAAATCAGCCAAGGGTTAAATACCACCAATGCGGTCAGCAGAAAAGCCATGGAGATAAAATCCTGTACTTGGCTCATTACCTGCGAAAGTAAAATTGTTCTTCCTACGGTCTGTTGTCTTGCCCGCTCTAGCTTATCGTAAAAAACAGAATCTTCAAACTGATCTAAATCCAGCGTTGCTGCATGCTTCATAATGCTCATCGACGTGTAATTAGAAAACAAGTCGCCCAAAAGGTTGTCCGTCAGATTAATCATCCGGTTTAAGCCCCCCGTAATTACTGCTAATACGAATTCCAAAGCCACTAACTTCCATAACTCTTCCAAATTACCCAAAGGCGAGTCGGTGTTTAAGGCTACTACTTGATCAATAATCAGCTTCCCAACGTAAAGCAAAGCGACTGGCATCGCCGAGCGTAAGATTCTTAGCGTAAAACTGATGATTGTTTTGCCTGGACTACTTTGCCAAACTAGCTTAAAAAAACTAGGTAGGTTTTTTAAAGATGAAAGTCGTTCTTTAAAGGAAATGTCATCTGATGAGGTAGTATTTTTAGCTTTTGCCATTTGCTGATTTGGAGGTAAGCAAATTTAGAAATATTGTTGTTAGAGGAGGAATTGATTATTCTTTTTTAGCAAAATTACCGAACAAAAAAAGGCAGAACTCTTTGAAGAATTCTGCCTAATTTAAATATTTTTTCTACTATAAAGAGTTAGCGAACTTAGCCAGTTTTGACTTGTTGTTTGCAGCTTTATTTTTGTGGATAACGTTTTTCTTAGCCAAACGGTCTAACATTGAAGTTACTTTAGGCAATAAAGCCAAAGCTTCTTCTTTAGTAACAGCGCTACGCAACCTTTTAATAAAAGTTCTAGTAGTTTTTGCTTGGTATCTGTTACGTAAACGCTTAGTAGCGTTTGCTCTGATTCTTTTAATTGATGATTTATGATTTGCCATTGTTAGCTTTTTATTCCTTTTAAATTCCCTCTATTGAGGGATGCAAATATAGTGGTATTATTTTTAAATACAAATGCAATTTTAAAAAAATATTATGTAAAAAACATGTTGATTATTAAATGCATACCTTAATTTTAGAAATTACAATTAATGGCGCACATTTTACAACTCTACACAAACTCGCATCGCTCAAAAGCACAGCTTAAAATAAATTAAGATGAAAAAAAGACAACTGCTTGTTCTATTGATTATCCCCTGTTTATTACTGACAGTTTCTTGGGGATTTTTTGCGCACCAAAGAATCAACAGATTGGCAGTGTTTACCCTACCTAAAGATTTGATCGGCTTTTATAAATCAAACATCAATTACATTACAGTACATGCCGTTGACCCAGATAAACGCCGGTATGCGGATTCTTTGGAAGCTCCTCGGCATTATTTAGATGCAGATCATTATGGAAAAGAACCGTTCAAATTGATTCCAAGACGGTGGAATGATGCTACCGCAAAATTAACCGAAGACACATTATACGCCTACGGAATTGTGCCCTGGCAGATTCAGCGAAGTTATTATAAACTGGTAGATGCCTTTAAAAACCGTGACTCCATACTTATTTTAAAATACTCGTCTGATTTAGGACATTATGTTGGCGATGCGCATGTTCCGCTCCACACATCAGAAAATTATAACGGCCAGATGACCAACCAAGTAGGTATACATGGCTTTTGGGAAAGCAGATTGCCAGAGCTTTTCGCTGATGATTATGATTATTTTGTAGGCCGGGCGGTTTACATCAGCAATCCTTTAAACAAAGCTTGGGAAATTGTAGAACATACCTACACCCTTTTAGATTCTACTTTATCAGTTGAGAAAAGGCTCAGTAAAAGCTTTCCCAGCGACCGGAAATACACTTATAACGAACGAAACAATAGGGTAATTAAAGAGTATTCAATTGAGTTTTCCAAAGCCTACCATGATGCTTTGCAAGGGATGGTTGAAGCACAGATGCGAAGCTCTATTTTAGAAGTGGGCAGTTTTTGGTATTCTGCATGGGTGGATGCTGGTCAGCCGGATATGAGAAATCTGACGCGGACGGATCAAACGTTAAAAGAAAAGAAGGAACTTGAGACAGAAGAAAAGAAATTCCAACAGGGCAAAGCCATCGGCCGGCCGGAGAATTAAGTCCTATTAATTTTGAAGGATTGAATGATTGATCTGTTCACACAGTCGAACATAGCCCTATCTGTTGCAATGAAGAAAAACCAGCTTAATTTCATCCCTTTCTCAAAAGTAAAGTCTAAAACAAGAAAAAGAATAGAAACGAATTTCTCACAACCGCATGCGCAGTTTCTATGGCCTGTCAACCACGTAAAATCTTTTTTAAGATTAGCAACTAGGGTGCTTTCCAAAGTAAGTGCTTTTACTATGATTCAATATCTTACCGTATTTGTCTTTAACAAAGCTATGAACAGGATTAACGTTAATTTAGCCTAAATGCACAACAGGTCTCTAAGTTTGCCGAAACACAAGAGTTCAAAAGCTGCCACAATAAAAAAGACTATTTTAAAACGTTTGTAAAACACAAAAGCCCCACATCCCGATAGCGATCGTTACTGTGAGGCTTTATTGCTCCCAAGCCTGGACTCGAACCAGGGACCCTCTGATTAACAGTCAGATGCTCTAACCAGCTGAGCTACTTAGGAATTTCTGGTTGTTTCAAAAGTTTTAAAGCTTTTGCCCTTTCGAGGTTGCAATGTTCGGTATTTTAAATTAAAAATACAATATTTGTAAAAAATAAAATTAAAAATATGAGCTTAGTTGTTATAGGTACCGTTGCGTTTGATGCCATTGAAACTCCTTTCGGAAAAACTGACAAAATTGTAGGCGGAGCGGCTACGTATGCAAGTTTAGCAGCATCGTACCTTTATAAAAAAACAAAGATTGTTGCCGTTGTCGGCGATGATTTCCATAAAGAAGACATCCAAGAAATTGAAAGCCACGGCATTGATGTAGAAGGTTTACAGATCAAGGAAGGCGAAAAATCGTTCTTTTGGTCTGGCAAGTACCATAACGACATGAACAGCCGAGATACGCTGGCTACAGAATTAAACGTTTTGGCAGATTTTGACCCTATAATCCCAGAGTCTTACCAAGATTGTGAATATTTGATGCTGGGCAACCTTACTCCGCAGATACAAAAAACCGTGATTGAGCGGATGTACCAGCGCCCGAAGTTAATTGTAATGGATACCATGAATTTTTGGATGGATATTGCCATGGATGATTTATTGGAGACCATTAAACTGGTGGATGTTTTAACAATTAACGATGCAGAAGCTCGCCAGCTTTCCGGCGAATACTCATTAGTGAAAGCTGCTAAAAAGATTTTGGAAATAGGTCCAAAGTTTTTGATTATCAAAAAGGGAGAACATGGTGCTCTTCTTTTCCACGGAGATCAAATTTTTTCTGCACCAGCTTTGCCACTTGCCGAAGTTTTTGACCCAACGGGTGCTGGCGACACTTTTGCTGGTGGGTTTATCGGTTATTTAGCTAAAGTTGGTACCATCAATTTTTCTAACATGAAAAATGCCATCATCTTTGGTTCTGCCCTGGCTTCGTTCTGCGTTGAAAAATTTGGTACGGAAAGAATCAAAAATTTAAGTCAAGAAGAAATTACTAGCCGCGTAAAAGAATTTGTTAACCTAAGTAGTTTTACTATCTAAAAAAATAGATGGCAATAAAACTAAGATCCTGTTGAGTGTAAGTCCAACAGGATTTTTTTATTACCTTAGTTTATTATATATCAATTTAAATAGCGCTCAACTTAATTTGAATTTAACTTTAAAATCGAGAAGTATTAAATGGACAAGTATCTAATAAAGCGCCAACTACTTAAAGCCAAGAGTTTTCTGGTGTTTTTTTTGATATTGCTTTGTGTTTTTTCGTACCGAAAAAGCTTTTCTTATGTGAGAGATGCCGCACCCATTAAGCTTCAGTTAAAGTGGAAAAACCAATTCCAGTTTGCAGGATATTATGCTGCCCAAATCAAAGGTTTTTACGTAAAAAAAGGATTAAACGTAGAAATACTACCGGGTGGCCCCGGAATTTCTGTCGTTGATAACTTACTACAAGGCAAAGCCACTATCGGCATATTTGACCCTGGTATTCTATCGCGAAAAAATGCCACCGAACCTTTAATTGTTTTGGCTACAATAATGCAATCTTCTGGCTATTGCATTATTAGCTTGAAGGAAAAAAACATACTAAAACCTTCGGATCTGGTAGGTAAAACTGTGTTAGTAGAAAGCAACCAAGGTTGGGGTGTATTTAAAACCATTCTATTAAAAGAAGGAATTAACCCTGAACGGATCAAAGTTGTAGAGCGATCCAAAGATTCCGAAGAAATCTTAGAGAATAAAGCAGATGCTGTAATCACCTACATCTCATCGCAGCCGCAACGCTTTGCAGAAAAGGGTTATCAAATAAATATTATTAGGCCAGAAGAGTACGGAGTCGATTTTTACGGGGATGTGCTTTTGAGCACTAAAAAATTCGCTTATGCTGACAGGGATAGAACAAATGCTTTTATAGAAGCCACACTTGAAGGATGGAAATACGCATTGGCGCATGAAGATGAAATGATCAGCTACATACTTACGCTTGATGATGTTAAAGAAGGAGGTGAGACACGAGAAAACCTGAAATATGAAGCCAGCCAAATTAGGAAATTGATTATGCCAGACCTAGTAGAGATTGGACATACCAATTTAGGCAGATGGCAGTACATGTTGACGATTTTGCAAAAAACGGGAATTGCTGATCAAAATGTTTCTCTGAAAAACTTTATTTACACTCCCAACGAAAATCAATTTTCACGCTGGATAGCCCCTGTTTTATACATTGCGACATTCATATTGATTATAGGAATAGCGGTGAGCATCATCAACATGCAATTAAGAAATGCTGTAAAAACAAAAACAGCAGAGCTAACCAAGGAAATAGAACAACGCAAGCTTGCCGAGCAACTAGCGAATGAACGCAAAGAGCAAACTGATTTAATTTTAACCAGTTCAAAAATTGGTTTATGGGAGCTGGATCTTCTTAGCCAGAAAACCACATTCAATACTCAGTTCAAAAAAATACTAGATTTTTCGGAACAGTTTGAACTTGACGATGCTACCTTCTTTGAGCGAATTCACACCGATGACTTATGGATTGTTCGTAATCTAATTGATACGCACAAAACTGATAGCGACGATAACCAAATGATTCAGTTTAGAATAAAAAACGCTTCTGGTGAGTATATTTATGTGTTCTCCTCTTCAAAAATGTTATTGAAAAATGACAAACCCTTTAAAATTTCGGGTGTGCTGTTTAGTATTGATGAACTAAAAAAGAAAGAACTTGAGATTTTAAAGGTTTCAGAAGAACTGATTCGTAGAAACAACGAACTTAATAAGTTCGCTTACATCACCTCCCATAATTTAAGAGGACCTGTGGTCAACCTTGCATCTCTTTCAGAAATGATTGATCATTCCAGATTAGACACCGATAGTTCGATTGTTATGGAAAAGATACAAACCTCAATTGGCAAATTGGAGAACACCCTTGACGATTTGGTAGAAGTTGTATCGCATGACAAAACCACAAACCAACTGTTGGAGAGCATTAACATTAAAGAAACCATTATAGCTGTGTTTGATGCGCTAGATAAGCAAAAATATGATACGCAGGTTGAACTCAACATTGAAACAACTGTAAAGGAGCTTGTATTTCCTAAGCATCGGTTTGTAAGCATTATACTTAATCTTTTAACAAATGCTATTAAATTTAAATCAGATAACAAAAAAACCATTATTGATATAAAAGCCTGCGAAGACAATGGTTATATCGTGTTGAAACTAACTGACAACGGTGTGGGAATTGATCTCTTAAAAAATAAAACCAAACTATTTGGATTGTATCAGCGTTTTAACAACAAGATTGAAGGAAAAGGAATTGGTCTTTTCGTTGTGAAATCACACCTAGACTC
>JBBSTQ010000055.1:0-12647 GCA_038235745.1 Sphingobacteriales bacterium | reverse complement strand
CCAAAACGTTAAATAAAACAATTTTTCGTAGTAATATTTGAACAATAGTTTTAATTTTGCATCACAATCAAACAAGATAATCATGGTAAATGCAAACAACCCTTCACACGTTAAGCTAATTATAGCTGGTGTTTTTGTTGGACTATTTGGAATTTTTATTAAGCAGGTAATTTACCATTCGCACATTGTGGATTTAATTGGCTGGGCAATCACTTTTATCGGTGCAGCAATTTCAATAATTGGTGTAATGCGAATTTTAAACGACTAACTTTTATTCAAGAAAATACATAATGAAAGGTATTACTTAGGTAGTGCCTTTTTTGTTTTGTCTATTTTTTCCTTAATGTTTTCAATGTTAGCAAGAGCTTCCTCATAAGCTAACCAAAAAATTTCTTCCGATTTCTTCACATCAAAAATACTAGTTTCACCAAGACCTTTCGGCTCAATCAAAACATCTACAAACTCACGTTTTAGCGTTAACGATTGATTCAAAGAAAGTAAAGCTGCTCTTTCTAGCGCATGTTTTATGTTACGAAGACTTTTAACAGGCGGTAAATTATTACACGACGATCCGATAATCACATCGCATTTATTTAATAATGGCTCTACCGGAAAGTTATTCAGCACTCCCCCATCAACATAATGTTCTCCATCAATCATAATTGGCCTAAATATTCCAGGAATACAGCTTGATGCTAAAACTTTTCTGATCAATTCCCCCTCAGAAAAATATGCTAGTTTACCTTCGTAGAAGTTAGTTGCGGTAATTGTTAAGGGGATTTTTAAGTTCTCAAAGCTATCATGTGTAATTTGATTTTTTAATAAAGAAAACGCTGTTTCCAAATTCAACAATGCGGGCGAACGAAACGCTGGACGTAAATGGCGAATTAACTTTGTTTCGTTGAAAATCTTCAACGTTTCATAAGGTTCAATTCCGTTTGCATAAAGTGCTCCAACAATTGCTCCAGCACTTGTTCCTGTAATGGTGGATATTTTTATTTTTTTGTCATCTAGCGCCTTTAAAACCCCTAAATGTGCTATTCCTCTAATGCCTCCGCCACTTAAAACTAATCCTACTTTCATAACAAACAATTAATCGTTGGGCTGCGTAACTCGAAATCATTATCGCAATCTGTAATAAAAACGTTCAAAGCTGCAAAGTGTTTCAAAGCTATTCTTTTTGATTAGGGTGATATTTAGCTTTCGCAAGAATCTGTTGTGCATCCTTCATCAGCATAAGTTGCTTTAAATCTACTTCGGGATTATTTTCCATATAACTTTTTACAATCTGCCATCCGATAAATAAACCTAGCTTTGGCGCTGAATCGTTCTTCTCCCCAAGCCCAGGAGTAAAAGGCGCTTCTGCCAAGTACCTTTGAATCTTCATATAGTCAGTGTTGTACAACAAATCCTGCTCTAAAAAAAATGCCCAAGTATCCGACTCATAATTATTTGCCCATTCCATTTGTTCTGTACTATAGCCTATAATTGTACTATCGGCCAACTCGGGTTGTACCGCTTTCATAAAATAAAGCAATCTACCGTTGTAAACCATTTTAGAAAGCAAACTTTTATCATTTGCCAATTCAGGAAACAAATCTTCTCTCGTAATTACTTCCACTACTCTTGGCGTTATGTTTTCAGGTGTAAACCGTCTGCTGATATATCTAGGCACACTTTCCACCAAAGCAGGATAAAACTTTGATCCTTTACCCAAAAACATATCTAATCCAATGCCTACATAACCGGTTCCAATAGGAGTTTGAACCTGAAAACCAGAAATATAAGTAATCAGTTTTGGTGATTTCCATTCGGGATAGTAATATTTGATATGTTTAAAAGCGGCTAATAGTTCAGGCTTTTGCGCATCCAAATTTGGATAAACAGAGTCAGTCTCAAGTTGCAAGTCCTGAAAAGGTTTCCCTCCTAAAACCCGCTCTAAAGTAATGATGTATTCTGGGTTAGCTGTGCTCCCCAAGCTCAAAATCTTCTCAAAATAATCTTTATAGAACACTGGATACTTCTTTTGCAGTTCCGGTAGTTTTTGGCGAAGGTCGGACGGTGTAATTTTCGATAAATCCTGATCAAAACGTTCAATTTGCAAATCGACCTCAATATCACCTGTGTCTACTTTGCTTTTTTGATTACATGCACTAATAAACAGGCAGATTACGAAAAAAAATGTAATTTTGACGGAGTTGAAAAATCTCATTTAGAACTAAAATTATTTATATAAACCGAAGTTATGAAAAAGTTATTACTAGCCGCCATTTTCACATTTAGCAGCATCGCATTATTTGCGCAAGAAACCTACAAAGGATTCAAATTAGGAATTTCTGCACACCCAACCTTTGGCTGGTTAAAACCTGACATTACTGATGTAGAATCAGACGGCTTAAGAGCTGGTTTTAGTTATGGTTTAGTAGGCGATTTTTATTTTGCTGATAATTATGCGTTTACTACTGGCTTAAAACTAACAACAATTAACGGACAAACTCAAACCACTGGTGGTGTAGATAAAGGTTTGCAACGTATTTACAAGCTTCAATACCTTGAAGTGCCTGCGAAAATCAAGTTGGTTACCAGCGAAAAAAATGGCTTTAGATTTTATGGCGAGTTTGGCTTAGGTAATGCGTTTAATGTTAGCGCAAAGCAGGAAACTAAGGGCACAGTACCTGTTGGCACTAAAGATGAGGACATTGCTTTCTACAGAGCATCGTTAATTATTGGTGGTGGAACACAGTTTTTTGTGAGCGACAAAACAGCTGTTGATGTTGGCTTATCATTCAATAATGGCTTTACGGATATACAAAGAGGAACCGGAACAATTAAAAGCTCGTACCTTGGTTTAAACTTGGCGGTTTACTTTTAAGAGTCAAAACTCAAAAACAAAAATTTTTCTATGAAGATTGCCTTAGCTCAATTAAATTACCACGTCGGGAATTTTGAAGCCAATACGCAAAAAATAATTGACACATTGGAACATCAACAAGCTCAAGGAACTGACTTGGTGGTGTTTTCTGAGCTTTGTATTTCTGGCTATCCACCTCGTGATTTTTTGGAATATCCAGAGTTTATCGAGCTTTGCGAAAAAGCAGCTCAAGATGTTGCAAAGGCATGTGTAAATATTGCTTGTGTGATTGGCCTGCCTATTCAAAACCCGGTAATTGAAGGCAAAGATCTTTACAACGCAGCTTATTTTATTGCGGATGGAAAAATCCAACAGATTGTAAAAAAGGCACTTTTGCCCACTTACGATGTTTTTGATGAGTACCGTTACTTTGAACCTGCACACGAGTTTAAGTGCGTTACCTATAAGGGACATAAAATTGCGTTGACCATTTGTGAGGATTTATGGAATTTGGGAGACAATCCGCTTTACAAAACTTGCCCTATGGACGAGCTAGTAAAAGATTCTCCGGATTTTATGATCAACATTGCAGCTTCTCCTTTTTCTTACAAACACGATGAGGAACGTATTTTTCTGCTGTCCCAAAACTGCCGTAAATACAACCTGCCTCTTTTTTATGTGAATCACGTTGGCGCACAAACCGAACTTATTTTTGATGGCGGATCTTTGGTGTTCGACAAAGCAGGGGACATTGTTGCCGAATTACCTTATTTTAAGGAAGATGTACAGGTGTTTGATGTGGAGCAGGTGCAAAGTTCAATTGTACTAAGCAAACCATCAGAAAGAGCATCCGACACGGAACAGGTTTACCAAGCTTTGGTGTTGGGTATTAAGGATTACTTTAAAAAGTCTGGATTTACGAAAGCAACTTTAGGACTTTCAGGCGGGATAGATTCGGCGTTGGTTTGTGCTTTAGCCTGTGAGGCGCTTGGTGCTGAAAACGTTTATGGTGTGTTGATGCCTTCTAAATATTCATCAGCCCATTCAATTAAAGATGCGGAAGATTTAGCCAAAAACCTAGGTTGCCACCGTACAATCGTTCCAATTAAAGACATTGCCGATACTTTTGAGGAGACTTTAAAAAATGAGTTCAATGGTTTGGAAGCAGGTATTGCTGAAGAAAACATTCAGGCCCGCTCTCGTGGCGTGATTATGATGGCTTTGTCTAATAAATTCGGGCATATTTTATTAAACACATCCAACAAAAGCGAAGGTGCGGTAGGCTACGGAACACTTTATGGCGATATGTGTGGGGCAATTTCTGTTATTGGCGATTGCTACAAAACACAGGTTTATCAGCTTGCCGAGTACATCAACAGAGAACGAGAAATTATTCCGATAAATACGATTACCAAAGCGCCATCAGCTGAGTTAAGACCAGATCAAAAAGATTCTGATTCTTTGCCAGATTACGATATTTTGGACAAAATTTTGTTTGAATATATTGAGATGCGCAAAAGTTCGAAGCAAATCATCAACGATGGATTTGAGGAACTTTTGGTAAACAGGATTTTAAAAATGGTAAATAAAGCTGAATTTAAGCGCTACCAAACTCCACCAATCCTTAGGATTTCTCCAAAGGCTTTTGGAATGGGCCGCAGGATGCCAATAGTTGGAAAATACCTTTCTTAATTTTCGTTTTTTTGTAAATTTCGGCTACCCTACGATTTACGCAAATTCAATAATCGAAAATAAAAACAGGCTCAAATGCTCTTTGAAAGCTGTATTTTGTATTCTTAAGAAAGTAAATAAATTTTGGTTTGTTTTTTGTATTAGTCGGATAAAAGACATCGGACTATGAAAACAAAACATGCCTACAAACTGAAAAGATCTGCAGATTATACATTTAATCTTTATGCGTTATTCTTCGGCGCATTATTAATTGCGGTATTAATTAACTCTTGCGGATAGTCGCACTTAGCAAATAGAAACTTATCGCTAAACATCAATTTGATTTTGATGCTATTTTCCACCCATCTAGTTCTAAGCTTTTTTTAAAGCTGGTTTATATAAGTTCCTCTCAAAACTTCGTTTTTACAAATCACATTGTTAAACCTGTATGGAAAAGACAAAGCCCCTACAGAAGTTCTTCTGTAGGGGCTTTGTCAAGAATTGTTAGTCTTTAGAAAGTAAACCTAAATCCAAATCCAAATCTGCCAGCTTCAAAACCACTACTACCTCCTATAAAAGCAGTTGGTCTCCAGTCAAAATTTAATGCGATTGGCGCACCTGGTATCTTAAAATCTAAACCTACCTGTGGCATTAATAAAAATTGAGTATAGCTACTTCCATCGTACCTATCTCTGTATTTGTCATCGTATTTGTAGTACCTATAATACTTTGAATCGTTAAAATTCAAACCTGCACCACCGCCAATATACCAGTTCAAACTTTTAGCGCCACTAATTGCTTGGTGATACTGCAAAAACGCTTGAACTCGAGTAGTGTGATTGCCGAAAAGAACTTCTGGCTGAATGGCAGTATTCCTGTTAAAAAAATGTTTGAATGATGGCCCTACTAAAGTTGGCCCATTTCCAAAATCTAAGCCCAAGCCGATACTGTTTTTATACGACTGCGCATTAGCTCCCAGCGACAATGATAGCGCTACGAATGTTAAAATAAATAATTTTTTCATTATAAAGTTCTTTGATTTAAACCTCCCTCGCCAATTTTATGCCAAGTTGGTGTTTTATGCGTCTTAACGCCGATAGAAAACATTACCTACACTAACAGAGGGACTTACATAAAGCAACTTAAAAAGTGAAACTGGCATTACTGTCAGGCGCATCAAGTTTTGTGCTTTGCCGTTTAGTGTTCACTGTGACATGCAACATATTGATTTGTTCTTTATGCACTGCAAACAAAACATCGTTCATGATGCTAATCTGTTTGATACCCCCAACTTTCGGCACTTCCAAATAACACCAAACGGCTTCTTCCTGAATCTCGAAACCTAAGTACTTTAACCCAACTGACTTATTGTTGACCGAAATTTTGAGGTGTTTGTTTAAATATGAAGCAAGCAGTGCGTCCACTGTCTTTTTGTCATTAGGTTTTAAAATATCAAACTTAACGTTACTCTCTTTTTCGACAGCCACTTCCAAATCATCAAAGAATATTTTTGTGCTAATTTCTAAAGTATTGGTTTTTGCGTTGTGATTTACTTCCGTAACACTTACATAAAACGGATGAAAAAAGCTGAGGAAAAGAAGAAGAATATTTGCCATATTTGGTATTTTACGATTCTATTAAAGATTTACAACATTACTTGTGATGCAAGATTTCCCTTTATATTTTGAGCTCGGCTGGCAACATATTTTAGATTGGCAGGGTTACGATCATATTTTATTTGTAACTGTGTTGTGCGGTACTTATTTGCTAGCCGACTGGAAAAAAGTACTAATCTTAGTAACGGCATTTACCATTGGGCATTCTGTAACCTTAGCGCTTAGCATTTTCAATAAAATTTTTGTTCCAACAGATTTGATTGAGTTTTTAATCCCAGTAACCATTGTTATTACTGCGCTGTACAATATTTTTACCCAACGAGTGGTAAAAAGTGCATTTAACCCAGTTTACTTTTTCGCTTTGATATTTGGATTAATTCACGGTTTAGGATTCTCCAATTACCTTAAAAGCCTGATCGGAAAAACAAATAATGTAGTTGCCGAACTGCTTGCTTTCAATTTAGGGTTAGAGGTTGGACAAATCATCATAGTAACTGGAATCCTATTGCTTTCTTACATTTTTGTCACGCTATTAAAAACCCAAAAACGAGAATGGAATTTGTTTATTTCAGCCTCCATATTCGGCATTGGGTTAATTATGGCAATAGAACGATTTCCGTTTTAGTTTTTACTACCGTAAATCAAATTTTACTCATGATAGAATGTCCCATTTTATCACGTTTGGTTCTTAGGTAAAGCTCGTTATGCTCATTAGAGTCAATTTCTATAGCTACGTTTTCCACCACTTCTAATCCGTAACCTACTAAACCCGCTCTTTTGGTGGGATTGTTAGACATTAAACGCATTTTACGTACGCCTAAACTTCTTAAGATTTGCGCACCAACTCCGTAATCACGTTCGTCCATTTTAAAGCCCAACGCTAAATTAGCATCAACGGTGTCCATTCCGTTCTCCTGTAAATTATAAGCTTTTAGTTTATTAATCAGACCGATACCTCTGCCCTCTTGGTTCATATAAATGATTAACCCCTTGCCTTCCTGCTGAATCATTTCCATCGATTTATGAAGCTGAGGACCGCAATCACATCGGCATGAGCCAAAAATATCGCCGGTAACGCAAGAACTGTGAACACGAACCAATACCGGTTCATTCTCATCCCATTCGCCTTTAATTAAAGCGATATGATTCTCCTGCGTGTTGATCTGCGTAAAAGCAACCATTTCAAAATCGCCCCATTCGGTCGGCAACTTAATGGAAACCTCCTTTTTGATCAACGATTCGGTACGTAAACGGTACGAGATTAAATCCTCAATAGAAATGATCGTCATGTTGAGTTGTTTTGCAAGTTCAAAAAGTTCTGGCAAACGGGCCATTTCTCCATCCTTATTCATGATCTCGCAAATCACACCTGCGGGTTGTAAGCCTGCCATCATTGGTAAATCAATGGCTGCTTCCGTATGTCCTGCTCTTCTCAAAACACCACCATTTTTTGCAATAAGCGGGAAAATATGTCCCGGCCTGCCTAAATCTTCTGGCTTAGTTGCTGGATCTACCAGAGATAAAACAGTTTTTGAACGATCTGACGCTGAAATACCCGTAGTACAACCGTTGCCAATTAAATCTATAGAGACCGTAAAGTTGGTTTCAAAAGCCGCCGTGTTGGTGCCAACCATTAATCCCAACTCAAGCTCGGCACATCTTCTCTGCGTTAAAGGCACACAAATGAGTCCTCTGCCGTGGGTTGCCATAAAATTGATGACCTCAGGCGTTGCCATTTCTGCCGCAACTAAAAAATCGCCTTCATTTTCTCTATCCTCGTCATCTACTACAATGATGATTTTACCGGCTTTTATATCTTCAATTGCTTGTTCTATTGTATTCAACATAATTTTTAATTTGCACCTTTCACTAAATTCTCAGTAAATAGTCAACGATATTACCATTAAACTGCCGAGATTGTTTGCGATTAATGTGTTAACAAATTTAACCAAATTATTGAGTTGCTTTTGTGCCATAGATCATTTAGCAGCTATGTGCTATAAAAATTACAGTCACATTAGAGAAAGATATAGAGCTCATTGCGTTTTGAGGGAAGAGTGACCGTCAAATAGCAAACTATAAAAATTTGATTTAAGCGCCAGATTTCTTTTTGAAAAGTTTTTTGTAGAGGTTTTTATAGACATCAACATCAAACAAAGCAGAATCAATTGTAGCCTTATAAGTTAAAAACAAACCGACAGGAGTTAGTATAAAAATAGCCATCCACATTCCTAAAATAGGATTCATGTTGCCTACTTTAACGGATTTTTCCCCAACGGTGCTGATGATGTGATAAACCAAGAAAAACAAAACCGAAACCACCACCGGCAATCCTAAACCACCTTTTCTGATGATTGCACCCAATGGCGCACCGATGAAAAACAGCACCAAACAAGAAACTGCAAGCGTGAATTTTCTATTATATTCAATAATATAACGTCTTATTATCGTAGTGTTGTCTTTTGTAACGTTGATACTGGTTTGTAAAGCCTCTTTAAGCATGTTCACATTGTCTAAAGCGGTGGAAAGTATAACATCTTTTTTAGATGAATCCACACCGGCAAAAACACCTTCTTTTTTAAAATTTAGACCTTTATATAATTGAGCGCTTTTGTAGTTTTGTGTTGCGTAATAAATTTTGTGATAAGGTTTAATATCTTTAAACACATCGTTCTTTAAACTATCGTTTATTCTGTTGACAGAATCTTTATTAGACTGCAACTGCTTAATGTTGAGCATCTGGTAGTTTCCTTTGAAAAGATTTTCATCTTCTCTTTTAAACTGAAAACTAGATAAATCAAATTTTTGTTCTGTTTCTTTGAATCTTAAACGAGTGAGCTGTTGCCGAGGATTGTAACCGCTTTTGCCCTGACTCTCTTCATATCTTACCCCATTTTTAAGGCGTAGAATCAGGTAATTGCCATCGTCGGTTTTGTACATTTCGCCTTCTTTGGCCATCAGAATATTGGTATTTCCTTGGCCCTTGGATTGGTCGTAGATAACAATGTCTTTGAGAATTTGCCCATCTTTTTCTTTTTTCTCCACACGGATGGAGTAGCCCGGTATACTGTTGTTAAACACACCTTCCTCTATCAAAAAAGATGCTTTTTGCTCCCTCACATCATAAAGTAGAGAACCCATTTTTAAATTTGCAACGGGCAACATATAATCCGAAAAGTAAAATGCGCCAATCCCTAAAGCTGTAATTAGTATAAAAAGCGGTGCCATTGCCCTTTGTAAAGATATCCCGGCAGATTTTATAGCAACCAACTCGTAGTTTTCGCCCAAATTACCAAAAGTCATAATGGAGGAAAGCAGAATTGCAAGCGGAAGTGCCATGGCCACGTTGGTAGCAGCGGCATAGAAAAGTAGTTTTAAAATCACATACCATTCAAAGCCTTTCCCAATCAAATCATCAATGTATTTGAACAGAAAAAGCATCAACAGCAAAAACATCACTATAAAAAAAGTGACGATGAAAGGCTTAATGAATGCTTTTAATACGAGAAGATGTATTTTTTTCACTTTGCAAAAGTAGCAAAAAATTATGCGCCAATTACACCTAGCAAACCTTCAACTTGGATATTCCAAATAGCTTTACGGTCTTTTAAGTTTTCTTCGCTAGCAAAATCTGTAACGACCAAAGCTACATCATTTGTAAGCTCATCTTTGACCACTTCAAGCTCAAAATAAGTGTAAGGTTCATCATCAATCCAATGAAACTTAACAGATTTGTTATCTTTCGATGATAGCAACTTGGCTTTTTGCTCTTCGCCATCGTCCCAAATAAAGTGATAAGTTTGGTCGCTTACTTTCACATCGTCGGCAAACCATTCGGATAATCCATTTGGCTCACTAATATAGCTATAGAGAATTTTAGCAGATGATCTGATCTCGTACTCGAGGGTAAATTTTACTTTTTCGCTCATGTGTAATTTTACGTAATAAGACGGGTAAAAACAACGGTTTTATTTTTTTTTAATTTCTTTTCTAAAGGAAAGTAATTTCCTCTATATTTGCAACTCAAATTTCAGACCAGCAAAACGGCTGAAACACCAACCCACGGCGGGGTAGCTCAGATGTCCCGATTGTCCCGATAGCTATCGGGAGGAAGAGCGCAGGATTTATAACCCAAAAGGCACATCCAATTGATATATTGTAGTAATTCGTTTTTAACCCAGTTCAAAACTGTGCGTCAACAGATGCGCCAATGTTTACAGAACTAGAGATTAAAAGTCCAGAATCAAGATCTTATGTAGCGTATTATTTTGATGGTGTTCGTCAACGAGAATATAATTTATAAAAGTGTTTATTTAGTTAGAATCTACCCTGTCTCTGCACTCAAATTAATCTGTTCAATCATCGAGATAATCTTTGTAGCGGTTGGCATATCAAACACTCCGGTAATACCACTGGTATTGATATCCGTAAATGGTGGATTAAACAAAACAGCTGGTTCAATTACTCCCTTTACCGTGAAAAAGTTGATTAAAGTGTCCATAAAGCGGATCTGTTGCGAGTTTAGGGTTTGTCTGCCTAAAATTTCTCCAAATGCCAGTTTAGCTGCGTTTATATCTAAACCTAATAATCCTCTGATAAATTTACCCAGTGGTTGTTCACCGTAAGCTTTTGTAAATTCTTCTTTTGTACCCATTTCTCCTTGCTCAAAAAGCATTTTTTCTAATTCCTGCAATTCCAGTGTTGTGATTTGAACATTATTCCTGAGCTTATGGATGGTGATATGATTGCTCTTTTCTTTTAGATAGAATTCTACTTTTTGCCGGTAAGCGCCTAAATCATTGAAATTATAGATGACTTGATGTTCTTTAACGTTTCCATCAAATTCATCTTCGAAAGAGGTGTAGTAAATAGGTGCGTTCTCTTGGTCTAAAAATTTGATCAGATCTCTTAACTCTAATCGGACACGCTCTATATCGGGGATGGTTGCAGCTTCCCAAAATGTTTTATTTTGGATCTCTTTAATGGTATCCATTTTATTGGCTACAGAAGGGATAGCTATTTTTTTGCTCAATTTAGCTGCTGTGCCTACAACTTTCTGTATTAACACGGCTTGGCGTTGCATTCCTGTTAAAACATTCAACTGAAGCTCTAACATCAGCACATCAAAACGTTTGGCTGTTTCATCTTGATCTGTTTCAGTCACCAGTATAGCTATATGGTCAAATATTGCTTTAACATCCAGGTCCGACAAAGCATTCCACTCATTCTCGTCTTGATATTTTTCTACTATTTCCCAATGTTGCCTAACCACAAACTTTGCGATATCTAATTGCTTGGTTTGTGCTATTAAATGATTGATCAGTGATTGACCATAAACTTTGAGTTCCTCTTTTTCATCAGCCAGAAGTAGAATAGCTATACGCAAACGGAGTTCGAATAATCGTTGACTAAGTGATTTAGAACTTCCTGTCTCGACACCTTTTGAATTGGCATTAAAAAATTCAAAATTCTCGCAGAAATCAAAAATGACAAATTCTTTCTTATGTTCATTAGGCGCAAATAAATCGATGCAGAGACGTGTGCCTCTACCTATCATTTGCCAAAATTTAGTACTGCTCCTAATTGGTTTAAAGAACACTAGATTACAAACTTCAGGAACATCAATACCTGTATCTAGCATATCTACGGATACGGCTATTTGTGGCATTTTCTGCTTGTCTTTAAATTTGTTAAGCAGGTCGTACTTATATTCTTCCTGATAATCAATCACCTTTAAAAAGTCGCCTTTATATTCGGGGTATTGAATGTTAAAACGTTGTTCGATAAATTTTGCATGTTTGTGCGAACGGGCAAATAACATGGTTTTAGCCAATTTATCGCCACCTTCAACCTTGATTCCGTTTTCCATTAAATGTGCAATCACTTTATCTACAGTATCGGTGTTAAACAACCAACTGTTTAAAGCTTTAGCATCAATTTCATCGGGATATTCTCCTGTCAGTGGATCTGTAAACTCTGCTTCATAAGCTACTTGATCTGCTTCATTTAATTCCGCATATTTAATGCCCTTACGTTGAAACTTAATAGGGACACCAATTCCTTTAGGCGGAACTAAGAACTTATCGTTTACCGCTTGTTCTAATTCATAAGCATAAGTAGGATTGCCGGGTTGCATGTTAAACAATCCATAAGTATCCTTATCTGTTTCTGCTTTTGGAGTAGCTGTTAAACCAATCCTAATCCCATCAAAATATTTAAAAATATGTTTATACCGGTTATAAACTGAGCGGTGTATTTCATCGAAGATTATTAAATCGAAATGTCCTACACTGTAAAAGCGATTTTCTCCATCCTTTTCCCCATCAATCATATTAATCATGGTTTGGTAGGTAGAAAAAACTATGCGACTACTTTCGTCTTCTTTTTCTCTGGTTAAATCAACTGCCGGTAAGTTGGGTAAGTAATCGTTAAAATTTACTTTTGCTTGGTGTATTAAAGCGTTCCTGTCCGCTAAAAACAAGACTCTTTTAATCCAATGTGCTTTGCTT
>JBBSTQ010000054.1:0-12878 GCA_038235745.1 Sphingobacteriales bacterium | reverse complement strand
GATGAACTCGTGAATAATTTCTGCTTCAATCTCCCATTCGCCCATGCCCGGTTTAATGAATTTTAATATTCTTCTAAAGGCATCATCCGTAATATCACAAGCCTTCTGTATATAATTTAGTTCACTCTGTGCTTTTATCGGACGTAGTTTCCTGAAAATAGGAGCGGCTCTCTCATAATGGTGCAAAGGGAATTTCGATTTCAGATCCTCAATAAACCGAAGATCACGATACGCAACTTGGGAAGTATACCTGTCGTTTTGATTGGTATTCAGATAGATAGTTTCAGCAAAATGGATGATTGATGAAAAAATTTGCCAAAAATCCTCTAGCCCATAAATAGTTTCTATTCCGGATACTTCCCTCGCCTTTTCTTTAGTATATTTATGACCTTCCCAAACCGCAATATAATCGCTCGTCTGTCTTAAAAACAGGACTTCACGGTACTGTGGGTTGGGGCAATCAGGGAAAAGCAACAGGATAGTTTGCTCTTGATCTATGCCTGTTAAATAGAATAAATCAGGATTCTGTTTGAATGGAAATACCTGATCTCCGCTTCTTGGAAACTCATCATTTGCGTTAATTACTGCTAAAGATTTTTTTTTGAGATAAAAAGAAAAATTTTCTCTATTTTTGCGCTGTAAAATTGGTTCGTTGATTTGATGCTTCATGATAGAATGATTAAAAGATTCCAAAAAATCAAACACTCAACACAAGTTATGTTGAGGATGAATTTTGGAATAGATTTTGAATACTTGCTGAATTCAAACTTATAATTAATTTTACAAAAAATTACAATTAAGAAAAGTTAACCTTAAAAAAAAAAATGATGAATTATTCTACATTAAAAAAAACAGTTGCTTTGTCGTTAGCTACTGCTTTTGCTATTACAGCAAATGCTCAAGACGCAATGCCAACGTCTAGTTCTGCCAAAACGTTTGGTGGGAAAGCACAGTACCGTACTTGGACTCTTGGTATAAACGGTGGTGGAACAGTGCCAGTTGTTATAACAGGCGGAAGCAATGATTTTGGAAGAAACGTTGAGTTTGGTGAGTACACAATTGGCGCTTATTATGGTGTTACTTTGAGAAAACAATTCGGTCACGTATTCGGATTGCAGGCAGCTGGTTACAGAGGTCACGTTGTTTCTTACAACAAAAACTCAGGCACTAGTTTAAATGGTGGTAGCGGTCCATACAGTTCTTCAAGAAGTGAAGTGCAGTACGATATCAATTTAAGCGGTGTATTTAATCTTGCAACAATTGATTTCTTAAAGAGATCAAATTCAGTTAATTTTTATGGAACTTTAGGTTACGGTTTAATTGCCTACAACCCGATAGTTTTCTCTTCTTTTAATGATGACGCGACAGCAATTAACAACCAAGGAAATTTCGGTTCTCCAGGAGACAACAACGATTACATCAGAGAAGCGTATATTCCAGTTGGAGTGGGTGTAAAATTTAAGTTGAGCGACCGTATCGCTTTCGATTTAGGTTACCAAGCTAACTTTATTGATACTGACAATTTTGATGGTATAAGAACAAGCGCTAATTCTAATGATAAATTTTCATTGATGCATGCTGGTCTTGAATTCTCTTTAGGTTCAAAATCAAAACCAGATTTAAACTGGGTTAATCCAATTGCTATGATGTATGATGAGTTGAAAGACCCAACATTACGTCAAGAAGTTGAAGCGTTGAAAGGTCGTGTGACTAACGTTGAACAAGCTGTTGAAGATATGAAAAAAGATTCTGACGGTGACGGTGTTGCTGATCATTTAGACAAGTGCCCAAACACTCCAGCTGGAGCTAAAGTTGATGGTGGTGGTTGCGAATTAGATACAGATGGTGACGGTGTTCCAGATTGGAAGGACAAATGCCCATTAGAAGTAGGAACTGCTGAATTAAACGGTTGTCCAACTATGGGTTCTGCTACTATGGCAGGTGCTGATAACATCCAGTTTGAGTATAACTCTTCAGTGTTGAGAACGTCTTCTTATGCAACTTTAGATAAAACTTCTTCAATGTTAAGAGCTGACAAATCTAAGTCTTTACAATTAGGTGGTCACGCTTCTGCTGAAGGAACAGACGCTTACAACATGCAATTATCTTTAGATAGAGCTAACGCTGTAAAAACTTACTTAGTAAACTCTGGTGTGGATGCTAAGAGAATTGCAACTAAAGGTTACGGAGAAACTCGTCCAATTGCTTCTAATACAACAGAAGAAGGTCGTGTTGCTAACCGTCGTGTTGAGTTTAGAGCAAACTAATTCGATTAATTTTTAATCAAAAAAGGGAGTCTGCAAAACAGACTCCCTTTTTTTTTGTTTAATTTGTATATGTATTTCTTTGGAAAAAAAGACCCTAAGAGGCCAACAAATTTTAACATACGGGCAATGCACTGGATCAATAAATTTGTGATTATAGTTTTCATTACCGGTGTAATATGGAAATTAATTGACGTATTGATATTAAAAAAATAACTGGAAATGAAAAGGATTATAAAAACAGCTAACGCTCCTGCACCAATTGGACCTTACAATCAGGCGGTAATGGCAGGGGATACGCTCTACGTCTCTGGACAGATTGCTCTACATCCCGAGAGTGGAGAGTTAGTATGCGATAAGATCGAAAATGAAACCCGCCAAGTGTTGGAAAATTTGAAAGCAGTGCTTAATGCGGCCGATTTGGAGTTGAGTGATGTTGTGAAGACGTCCATTTTTTTAAGCGACATGAATTCTTTTGCCAAAGTGAATGAAGTGTACGGTACGTACTTTACTCAAAATTTTCCAGCAAGGGAAACGGTTGCCGTGAAAACATTGCCTAAAAATGTAAATGTGGAAATATCTGCAATTGCGGTTAAAGGCTAATGAACCCAAAATCGCTAGGGCTTCTGGCTGCCTTGTCTGCAAACATAATTTGGGGCTTTATGTCAATTCCTTTAAGGTTGATTAAGTCTTACGATGCAGATCAAATTCTCTATTACAGAATTATCATTTCTTTTTTGATTAGTGCTTTGCTGCTCGTATTGTTCAACAAGCGAAAATTAAAAAGCGACTTAAGTTATATGAGAACTTTGCAAAAAAAGGAATACTATGGAGTAGTGTCCTTGATTTTTGCTTCTGGTGTTTTAATTACCTTAAATTGGTTTGCCTATATTTATGTGGTTAACAATATAAACCTAAAATCTGCCGCTTTCGCTTATATGATTTGTCCGTTGATAACGGCTTTGGGTGGTTTTCTGCTGTTGAAAGAGGAATTAAGCAAACTAAAAATGATGGCGATAGGCATCGCAATTGTTTCGATATTCATTTTAGCAACCGGTTTGATACATGAAGTGCTTTGGTCGATAGTTACGGCGGCTTTTTACGCATTCTTTTTGATTATCCAACGCCGAATCAAAGTGATCAACAAATTGAATATGTTAGCTTTTCAGCTAGTTGTTGCACTTTTTTTGATTACTCCTTTGTTCTTCATCTTTCCGCAACCATTTCCAACGGATGGTTTTTTTTGGATTAACATGTTTATCATTTCCTTATTCTTTACAGTTTTGCCTTTGTTGTTAAGTATGATTGCACTCATTAGTTTGCCATCATCAACCGTGGGAATCTTAATTTATATTAATCCTGTTGTTGCATTTAGTGTTGCTTTTTTTTATTTTAACGAACATGTTCAGGTCAATCAGCTACTCGCTTATTTGTTACTGATTATGGCGGTAATTATCTTTAATTTTAAAATAATAAGGCAAAGCTATATGAGGCTATTCAATAAATCGCTAACAATAAATCAGATTACATAAATTGGCGCCATCTGTATTAGATACGCCAATAGCCTACTTAAAAGGGGTAGGTCCGCAGAGAGCAGAAATTCTGAAAAAGGAAATCGCTGTTTTTAGCTATCGCGATTTACTTTCTTATTACCCGTTTAGGTATATCGATAGAACCCAATTTTATAAGATAAAAGACGTTAATATTGATTTGCCTTACCTCCAAATTTTGGTAAGGTTGAAATCGGTAGAGGTCATCGGCGAAAAGCGTACAAAACGTTTAGTTGCACAAGCTATTGACGATACCGGAGAAATTGAGTTGGTGTGGTTTCAAGGCGTTACGTGGTTACAAAAAAACATTCAGGCTAACCAAGCCTATATTATTTTCGGTAAGGTTACTTTTTTTAATGGCAAAGCGCAGATGGCGCACCCCGAGATTGAGTTGTACAATAAGAATGCGCAAAGCAAGGGAAATTTAAAGTTGCAACCTATTTACTCTTCTACCGAAAAGCTAAAACAGTACAATTTAGATGCGAAGGGGATTCAAAAACTTGTCGCGAATGTTCTGGAGGTTTGCTTACAAGAAATTGAAGAAGTTTTGCCCAATTATATTCGAGAGAAATATAGGTTATTGGCTAGAAAAGAAGCGATTTACAATATCCATTTTCCCGCAAACGCGGATGATTTAAAGCTAGCCCAAAATACTTTAAAATTTGAAGAGCTTTTTCTGATTCAATTTAGGATGTTAAAGTCCAAGCTTATTAGAACACAAAAGTTTAAAGGGAATGTATTTGAGAATGTAGGCGAGAAATTCAATTACTTTTATAAGAACTTACTGCCTTTTGCATTAACTAACGCACAAAAAAGGGTCATAAAAGAAATTCGGATGGATACGCAAAAAGGTATTCAGATGAACCGTTTAGTGCAAGGAGATGTTGGTTCGGGTAAAACTGTGGTAGCATTAATGACTATGCTGTTGGCGGTTGACAACGGTTTTCAAGCTTGTTTGATGGCGCCAACCGAAATTTTGGCAACACAGCATCATCATTCCTTAAAAGAGTTGTTGAAAAACGAGTTTGTTTCCATCGCATTATTGACGGGTTCCACAAAAAAGAAAGACCGTAAAATTATTGCAGAAGGTTTGGAAAGTGGTAAACTTTCTATTTTAATAGGGACACACGCATTGATTGAAGATCCTGTTGTATTTAAAAATTTAGGTTTTGCGGTAATTGATGAACAACACCGCTTCGGCGTTGAACAAAGAGCAAAACTTTGGCGAAAAAATGTGGTGCCACCACACATTTTGGTAATGACAGCAACTCCTATTCCTCGAACTTTGGCGATGACGTTGTATGGTGATTTGGATGTTTCTATGATTGACGAATTGCCGGCAGGGCGTAAACCGATTGAAACAAAGCACTTATTTGAAAGTCAGCGATTACGAATGTTTGGCTTTATGAAACAAGAAATCGCAAAAGGAAGACAGGTTTATATTGTTTATCCGTTAATCCAGGAAAGTGCAAAGCTTGATTTAAAGAACTTGATGGATGGCGTTGATACCATGAGCAGAGAATTCCCATTGCCAGAATATAGAATTAGTATTGTGCATGGGCAGTTGAAAGCAAGCGAAAAGGAGTTTGAGATGCAACGCTTCGTAAAAGGCGAAACCCAAATTATGGTGGCAACAACAGTAATTGAAGTCGGTGTAAACGTCCCTAACGCATCCGTGATGATAATTGAGAATGCTGAAAGGTTTGGACTATCACAATTGCACCAATTGAGAGGTCGTGTAGGGCGAGGAGCTGAACAATCTTATTGCATACTAATGTCGGGCGATAAGTTGAGCAAGGATGGTAAGGTTCGCTTAAACACAATGGTGAAGACGAACGATGGCTTTGAAATAGCCGAGATCGATTTACAATTACGTGGACCAGGAAACATTGAAGGCAAACAACAGAGTGGCGTAATGGAACTCAAGCTTGCCGATTTGACAATGGACCAGGCGATTCTTGCGGAAGCTAGAAAAACAGTGATAGAGATATTTGAAAGTGACCCAGACCTTGAAAGACCAGAGCATCAGGTTTTGAAGAAGGTTTTGCTAAAATCAGAAACTGGGATTATGTTGAATAAGATCTCTTAAAATGCATCTTTCAAATGGGGCTTGTAGGTATCAGTTTTCACAGTTGCGCCCAATTCATTCAAAATATTGTATAGACCGAAGTTAGTTCTGTTTACATAAATAAAATGCTTAACACCACGGGCTTGCTTAAATTCGGGCATTTTTGCAATTTTTTCCCCAAAAGAATAAAGTGAATCAAAAAAACCTGACTGACTAAAATCGAACTCTCCTTTGATGTAAGGTTGCGCAAAAAGCGTGATCATTTCCTTGTAGGCTTGGTAATAAAACTCAACTTGTACTTCGTTGTCTTTCGGTAAAACCATTTCTAACTCTCTAAAAGCTTTAATGGTTTCAGCCTTGTTATTCATCAAAGCAGTTGACGTGGTGGAGAAAAATGGATAATAAAAACTATCTGGAAGTTCTTTAATGCAACCAAAATCAATGATTCCCAATTTTCCGTCTGGAGTAATCAAGAAGTTTCCCGGATGTGGGTCTGCGTGAACCGCCCGCAGTTCGTGTTGTTGAAAATTGTAAAAATCCCACAGCGCTTGACCAATTCTGTTTCGTATTTCCTGAGAAGGTTTTGTTGCTAAAAATTCTTTTAAATGAAGCCCTTCTAACCAGCTCATGGTAATTACCCTTGGGCCAGAGAGTTCTTTGTAATACGTCGGAAAAACTAGATTTGGAATAGCAGCGCAAGCTTTAGAAATCTTTAATGAATTTTGTACTTCCAGCTCGTAGTCAGTTTCTTCCACCAAGCGCTCTTCCACCTCATTCATGTAAACTGCTAGTTCTTTTTCACTCATTCCTAACAATCGGAATGCAAAAGGCTTAACCATTTTTAAATCAGAAGAAATAGAATCTCCAACTCCTGGATATTGAATTTTTACCGCTAATTTTTCGCCGTTCAACTCTGCTTTATGGACTTGACCAATTGAGGCTGCGTTAGTGGATTTTAAATCGAATTTATCGTAAATTTTATCTGGAGTTTTGCCGAAATTCTTTTTAAATGTCTGCATAATCAACGGTCCACTTAATGGTGGCGCATTGTATTGCGACATAGAAAATTTATCTACGTAAGCTTTTGGCAGGATATTTTTATCCATACTCAACATCTGCGCAACCTTTAAAGCACTTCCCTTAAGCTCACTTAAAGAAGTGTAAATGTCTGTAGCATTGTCTTCATTTAGCTCATCTTTGGTCAGCTCCGAATTAAAAAGCTTTTTAGAATAATGCTTTATATAATTGCCACCAATCTTAAAACCAGTCCCTACAAACTTTGCTGAGCGGGCTACTTTACTTGCGGGAATACTATTTTGTTCTTTCACTTTTTTGTTTAGATATGAGATGTGAGATTTTAGATATGAGACTGACTTGCTTTGGCCAAATATCGTCTTAATACTTGTCCCGATAGCTATCGGGACTCAAATCTTGATACTACTTAACTAAAACCCCATTTTAAAACCTGCGTTTTGTGCTAAAAATTTGCCGTAATCTAATAGATTATCAATTGGGCTTCGTTGAAATAAATCGAAAGTAACGTTGATGCCTTTTTCTATTGCCTCGTCAGTTTTCTCAAAGCCTGCTGAATGGTCTTTCATCCAAAAATTCAATAAGAAACCCAGTTGCAACCACAATGCGTCTTTATATTTAGCGCTTACGAACTTTCTGTCGATTATTTCCCCAGTTTCTAAACCTTCATTTATTAGGTCGTTGCTAAATTCTTCAAAAACTATTTTGCTTTCTTGCAATTGAGCAGGCGTATGTAAGCCTTTTTTAAAATTGCCCATACTATAAGCTACAAAGCTTCTTTTACTTTTTAACAGCTCAAAAAACGAGTAGTAAAACGACAGAGCCTTTTCTCTAACGCTGTAAGTTCCCCAAATCTCTTGAGTTTTCACTTCGGCAATCACACTAATAAACAAGTTAGACCAAACCTCTCCATCAATAGCGTCAAAAGAACCGAAGTGATCGTAAAATTCTTCTTCGGGGAATTTGTTCTTTTTAGCAAACGCAAATACCGAAGCCGGTTTTTTGCCTTCTGTTAAAACGTAATCGATATATGCGGTCTGAATTTTTTGTTTGGTTGCCATTTTTTTTTATTTGATGTATGCGCTTAGGGTTGTCTAGTTAAGTTGGGAGATTTCCTTTTCCTTTTCCTATACCTCATCCGATAACTATCGGATTCGAGGTACGAGAAATTTCACTAGCAAAGTTTCTATTTGGGTTTTGCTACCTATTTGTGAGATGTTTTCCCAATGGGATGATCTTATTAAACCTTTGTTCAACATTACGAAAGCTCTTTTATTTTGGAACATACTTAAACTTTACCTTTTTAACTAAACGTTTAAAAACGAAGGTTGTTTTTCGGGCTTTGCGTAATTTAATCTACCTAAAGGTTTTACTGTGTAATACGCATCTAAACCCGCACAAGTCACTGCATCTGCCTTCGCTAAATCAACGAAACCGTCGCTACCGATTAGTTTTTCATCAACTAAAATATGTTTAACTTCACCAATTACAATCTTGGTGTTATTTAGTGTGAAAGGTAAGCATTCTTTAAATTCCAAACCAATTTTAACGTTGGCTTCTTTAATAAATGGTGCTTCAAATTCATCTATATATTCTTCGATAAATCCACAGGCTTCAAACTCTGATTCTCCTGTTTTGTATCTAGCGCTGGTTTGGTGTGCCTCCATAAAGTTACTGGATAGCACATTGTTTAAAGTATAAGACTTGTTTTCTAAAATATTATCCATCGTTTCATGCTCGGCACCCTCGGGGCGAACCACAAAACCTAAATAAGGGGGATTGGCGCCCACATGAAAGATAGAGTTAAAAAGTGCAATATTTGTCGAGCCATTTGCACCTTTTGTAGCAACCATCTGCAGGCTTTTAAAGCCGGAAAGGCTATTGATGAACGTTCGGCGAAAGCTTAAATCCATCGACATGATATCCGCTAAGCTAAATTGCTTCATTATAAAGTTCTTACAGATGACATACCGCCATCTACGCCCAAAATTTGCCCGGTAATCCAAGTGCTCTTATCAGAAAGCAGAAAATAAGCTGCCTCTGCCAATTCTTCAGCGCTGCCAATTCTACCTAAAGGATGCCTTTTATCGGAAGCTTCTTTTTTCTCTGGTGTCGATATTAAGTTGTGCGCCAAAGGTGTTTCGGTTAACGATGGAGCCAACGCATTTACTCTAATCTTACTATTTGCGAATTCCGCTGCTAAAGATTTTGTTAAACCTTCAATAGCACCTTTAGATGCGGCAATACTTGCGTGAAAGCCCATTCCAGTTTGTACAGCAACGGTGCTGAAAAGTAAAACGGATGCGTTCTCGGATTTTTTTAAAGCACCAAGGCTAGTTTGTATGGTTTTTACAGCACCTAAAACGTTCACTTTAAAATCTGTTAAAAAATCATCTTCCGTTAAACGAGTAAACGGCTTTAAGTTAATTGTTCCGGGGCAGTAAGCTAAGCCGTCTAAAACATCTGGCAATTGTTCTTTTAATCCATCCACATCCGCAGTGACGTCTAACTCGATATAAGTCACGTCGGCCGGCAACTCGCCTTTTTGTCGGGATGCTGACCAAACTTGGTTACCTTCTGCTACTAATTTTTTTACCAATGCAAGCCCAATTCCAGAGCTTCCGCCCACTACTAAATAATTCATATTATGAGATATGTTTTAAAAATTCATTACGGGTATCTGCCTCTAAAAACTTACCCGAATATTCTGCTGTAATTGTAGAACTGGTGGTATCTTTAATTCCACGGGAGGAAACACATAAATGCGATGCATCAATCACTACAGCTACGTCTTCGGTATCTAAAGCTCTTTTTATTTCGTTAGCGATTTGAATATTTAATCGTTCTTGCACTTGTGGGCGTTGCGAAAAATACTGAACAATCCGGTTCAATTTAGATAAACCAATCACTTTCCCGCTACTGATGTAAGCCACGTGAGCTTTTCCAATGATAGGCACAAAATGGTGTTCGCAGTTGCTAAAAAGCGTAATATCTTTTTCAACCAACATTTGGTTATAGTTGTATTTGTTTTCAAAAAGACGAATAGCTGGCTTGTTTTTAGGGTTTAAACCACTAAAAATCTCTTTTACATACATCTTAGCAACACGTCTGGGGGTTCCTTTTAAGCTATCATCGCTTAAATCCATCCCCATGATATTCATAATGCTTTTGAAATGGCTTTCAATCTTGTCAATTTTTTCATCATCACTCATGTCGAACGCATCTTCTCTCAAAGGTGTGTCGTAAGATGTGCCTACATGGTCTTCGCCCAGTGCGTCCACCAAAATATCGTCGTTCGAGAATCCGTTAAGCTGGGTATTCGACATAGTTTCGTTCAGTTTCATATAATATTACTTTCAGCGTTAAGTTTGTTGCAATATGTGGTCGCATTATATCAAAAATGACCATCGCAATATTCTCTGCTGTGGGGTTTAGGGTTTTAAATTCTTCGGTGTCTAAATTCAAATTTTTATGGTCAAACTTGTCCAAGACATGTTCTTTTAATAAATCTGACAAAACTTTCATGTCAAATAAGTAACCTGTTTCCTCATCTGCGAAACCAGTTACTTTTATAATCAAATCATAATTGTGACCGTGGTAATTTGCGTTATTGCAAAGCCCAAAAAAATCCTTATTTTTTTCTGCGCTCCAATTAGGGTTGTTTAACCTATGGGCGGCGTTAAAATGCTCTTTTCTAAAAACAGATACTTTTTGTTTCATTAATTTATTCAACTTAAAATGTGACGATTTTGTTTTACACAAATAACAATTAATTATCGTAATTACGATACCCACTTACCGTCAGATTTTTATAATATTATCGCTTAGAGATTTTGTTTAACGTGATTTGACGCTGTTCCTTGCATTTGAAACCCAGCATGTCATCACTACGTTTTTTTACATGTTTGTGAGAAATGCGTTGTGCTCTTTTTCTCCACAATTTAAAACTACTCAGTTTTAACTGTCGTCGCATTAAGGTAATTACAGCTTTCTCGTTTAAACCGAACTGAAATTCAATCGCTTCAAAAGGCGTACGGTCTTCCCAAGCCATTTCTATTACTCTGTCGGTCTCTCGTTCATTTAGTAAAATATCTTTTGTTTTCACGATGATAAAACAGCGAAGTTGCTTACTTGTTTTAAAAAATTATGTAAACCGAATCCCTATTTTTATATTGATATTTTTGTGCGTAGTTTTTATTTTTTTGGGATGGATTTAGTTTTAGTTGGCATTGCTTTTTTGATTTTGACAGTCGCAGTGTTTTTGTTTTTGAAAAAACCGGCAATAAGTTCAGAGCATTCTTTGATGGAGAATCAGGATCTGAAAACTCAGGTAGCAGTTAAGGAGCAACAGGTTGTAAGTGCAAAGCAGGAAAAGATTGAGCTTGAAGGTAAGCTGTTGCGAACTATTGATAAGCTAGAAAACGAGAAAACCAGCTTGTTGGAACAATTGTCTTTTGAAAAGCAAGAGTTTGCAAAATTACAGGAAAGCATAAAAGCGCATAACCAACGGTTTGAAGCACAAAAAGAGTTCATTGTAGAAACGCAGACTAAGTTTTCAAAAGATTTTGAGCTAATGGCTAACGAGATTTTGAAGCGAAAGTCAGCGGAGTTTACGGAAGTGAATCGCAGTAATTTGGATTTATTATTAAGCCCATTGAAAGAAAACATTAAAGCTTTCGAGGAGAAAGTGGAGAAGGTTTACAAATCAGAATCTGATGAACGAAATGTATTGAAAGGCGAAATTACCAAAATGATGGAGCTGAATAAGCAGATTAGCGATGAAGCTAGCAACCTAACAAAGGCACTTAAAGGCGACAATAAAAAGCAAGGAAACTGGGGCGAAATGGTTTTGGATAAATTGATGGAACGCTCTGGATTGTTAGAAGGCGTAAATTATAGCAAACAGGGTAGTTATGTTGGCGAAGATGGAGGCAGACTACTGCCGGATGTGGTGGTATCGCTGCCCGATGAGAAACACATTGTAATTGATTCTAAAGTTTCGTTAGTTGCTTATGAGCGACTTGTAAATGCCGATACCGACGAAGAAAGGGGTGTTTTTACTAAACAACATGTTGCTGGAATAAAAAATCACATCACTGGTTTAGGGTCTAAAAATTACCATGATTTATATCAAATCAACTCGCCAGAATTCGTTCTGTTGTTTGTTCCGATAGAGTCTTCCTTCGCAATTGCTGTACAATATGACCAAGAACTTTTTGATTTTGCATGGAATAAAAGAGTGGTAATTGTTACACCTTCCACATTACTGGCAACACTGAAAACCGTAGCATCTATCTGGAAACAAGAACAGCAAACCCGCAATGCCATTGATATTGCTACAAAGGCAGGTCAGCTTTATGATAAGTTTGTGGGCTTTGTTACCGATTTACAGAAAGTTGGCGATCACTTGGATAAATCACAAAAGGTTTATCAAGATGCGATGGGCAAGCTGAGTGTGGGCAATGGTAATTTAGTGGGCAGGGTAGAAAATCTTAAAAAACTTGGCGCAAAGGCAACAAAGAATATTGACGAGAAATTGTTGGAAGAGTAAATCCTATAGAAGTTTCATCAACGCTTCCAACTTTACTCCTCTGCTACCCTTTACTAAAACTAAAGCATCCATTATCGGGTGTTCCTTTAAATATTCAGACGTAGTTAAGGTATCTTCAAAAAAGAGTGCATCTGCATTCAAGCTTTGCTTCTTAAACTCGGAACCTACTAAAATCACTTGGTCAAAATTGTAAGACATGGCTTTTTGCAAGACAGCTAAATGTTCTTCATCACTAGTTTCTCCAATCTCAAACATATCTCCTAAAATCAACACTTTTTTCGGCGACTCCAGCTTACTGATGTTTTCTATAGCCAACACCATACTGCTGGGGTTCGCGTTGTAATAATCTCCAATAATAGTGTTTTGAGCAGTTTTAGAAATTTGTGACCGGTTATTCTTTGGAGCGTAATCGG
>JBBSTQ010000053.1:0-12976 GCA_038235745.1 Sphingobacteriales bacterium | reverse complement strand
TATCGGACTAAAGGTTTTTGCACAGCAGGAAACTTTAGGCGGATTAGCTTTTGACAAAGACACCAAGCAACGTTTAAGTCGAGTTAGCATCACTAATTTGCGTACCAGCCAAACCATCTATAACAATAATAAAGGCGAGTTTTCAATAAACGTACAGACAGGCGATATTTTAGTGACAAAGCTGAGTAATTATAAAACGGATACTTTAAAAATTGGAAACCAAAATGCCTTGATTATCTATCTGCAACGTTTAGCCATTCCTTTACCCGAAGTTGTTTTTAAAGACTCAGTGTTGCAGGCAAAAGCCAAATATGAGGCTACAAAAAAAGAGTTTAATAACGCAGTTAGGTTAGGTAACAACAAAGACGTACTAAATATCGCAAACGGTACTGTGGGCTTGGGTATTGATGCCATTTGGAGTGCTTTTAGCAAAGAAGGTAAAAACGCTCGCCGGCTGATGGAGATTATGGAGCGGGACTACCAAAATAACATGATTGATCAAATTTTCAATAAAGACTTGGTTACACGTGTTACGGGTTTAAAAGGCGAAAAACTTTTGTTGTTTATGCTCAACTTTAGGCCTTCGTATAATTTTGTAATGCAGGCTAACGATTATGCACTCGTCAGCTTCATAAAACAAGCCTACATGAGGTTTAAAATGAGTCCCAATTTTCAGGATTTAAGTTCCTTTAAACCGATAAATTAGCAAACCGCTCGGTTTGTCCATAACTCGCTGTTTTTAAGATTATATTTGCGACATAACAAATCGGCGAAGCCATTTTCAGATAAAATCTATTTTTACAATGAGCTACAACCTCTGCATCATTAAACCCAACAATAACGTTTTTTCCGAAACTTTTGTCCAAACCCATATTGATTTTTTAGAAGGAAATAAAACTGTTTTATATGGTGGAGATTTTCCGGTTTATAAAAGCGACGGAACATTTTTGCTTCGCTCTAAGCTTGACATTTTAATTTATCTCATTCAAAAAAGAATTTTTAAACGCAAGGATATCTCAGTGCGGAACAAAGCACTGGTAAAATACTTTGAAGAAAATAAAACAGACGTTGTTTTTACAGAATACGGAACGGTTGGTGCTTCCGTTTGCAAGGCTTGTGAAATGGCAAATGTTCCATTGGTTATTCATTTTCACGGTGCAGATGCGCACCATAAACCCACTGTAGCTAAGTATATTGATCGTTATCAACTTGCTTTTAAGTATGTAAGTGCCTTAATTTGTGTGTCGCAATCAATGGTTGATGAACTGATTAGGCTTGGTGCACCAAAAGAGAAAATCGTTTTAAATCCCTGCGGTGTTGATATACATAAATTTGTAGCAAGCCAAACTGAAAGCACTCCACCAACGTTTTTTTTTGTGGGAAGATTTGTAGAAAAGAAGTCTCCGTTGACGCTAATTAAAGCGTTTGCAATCGTAAAAAAACAAGTTCCCGAAGCGCATTTAATTATGGCAGGAGCTGGAGCTTTGTTGGAGGAGTCAAAAAACTTAGCACAAACTTTAGGATTGGCTAGCTCCATAGAGTTTCCGGGCGTTTATACGCACCAACAAGTGCAGGAACAAATGCAAAAGGTAAGGGCTTTTGCGCAACATTCGGTAACTACGGCAGATGGCGATAGTGAAGGCACACCGGTTGGCGTATTGGAGGCTTCAGCAAGTGGTTTGCCCGTAATTGCAACAGCTCATGCAGGAATTAAAGAGGCTGTAATTCATCAAAAAACTGGTTTGTTGTCTTGCGAATTTGATGTTGAAGCTTTTGCACAAAACATGGTTATCGTTTTAAAAGATGAAGAATATGCGAAAAGTTTAGGCAAAAACGGTGTGGAACACATGCGGTTAAATTACAGCTTAAAAGACAAAATCGCTATCATAGATCAAGCGATTGAAAGAGCAGTGAATTCTAGAACTAAGCATCGGTTAAACTAAATCATCCTCAGTAATTTGTTTTTCTTAGTTTTGAAAATGCAATAAAGACAGTCTGCAAAAACAAAGGTTGCTATTAAACGCTAATTAACCATCGATATTTGAACCTGCTAAAAAAACAAGGATTTTTCAATAGCATAACGCTGTACATTGGTACTGCGCTGGGTTTTTTTAATCTTATTATTTTATTCCAACGATCTTTTACGGCAGAACAAATTGGCTTTTTTGTTCTTATGATTTCGGTCAGCCTGCTGTACACTCAGTTTGCCGCTCTCGGTTTCAACGCCATCATCACACGTTACATTCCCTATTTTAAGTCTCCCGACAGCAAACTCCAAGGCTTCCCTACGTATGTTTTAAAAATCACTTCTATTGGTTTCTTGGTGGTTACTGCGCTATACGTTTTCGGTAAAGAGTTCATCTTTGATTATAACGTCGAGAATACGGGTTCTTCCTATTACTATCAGTTTTATTATTTGATCATTCCGGTCGCGTTTTTTACATTTTGGTATGGCTTGGCAGAAACCTTTGCTCGTACCACTTACCACAACATTTATCCCTCTTTTTTACGAGAAGTATTACTAAAAACACTAACTTCAATCGGAGTTATACTGTTGTACTTCAACTATATACACTATCAACAGTTTGTTTACTGGTACATTTTAAGTGGCGGTTTCATTTTATTGCTCTTGCTGGTTTATATAAAAAAGCTCGATTTACTGCGTTTTAAAACCATACAACTTTCTGTAAAAGAAAAATCTAGCGAGATGTTGCGTTACGGTGTTTTTTCAATGCTGTCTGGCAGTTCGGTTACCATGGTGCAAAACATTGATACCATTATGCTTAAAATTTACACCAACGAAGCCATGATCGGGTATTACGGTACTCTTTTTGCCATTGCGGTAGTTATAAATTTGCCGGCCAGGGCTTTGAGCATTACTTCTTATCAGCTGATTGCGGATGCTTGGAAAACGAACGACTTACCCAAAATCAACAAGATATACAGCAAAACGTCGTTGGTGCAATTTATGATTGGCACTTTGCTTTTGGTGGGACTGATTGCCAACTGGCACAACATTTTGGTTGTTCTAAAAAAGCCTGAATACACTAATTTTTACGCTGTTTTTGTGATAGTAGCACTGGGTTTTTTGGTGGATATTACTGGCGGTTTAAATGGAGCCATTATTGGGTTTTCTAAAAACTACAAAGTTACCATGTACTTTTTGTTGGGCGCTGCGGTGCTCTGTACCTTGCTAAACATCATTCTTATTCCTAAATTTGGAATTGTAGGTGCAGCTTTGGCATATAGTCTAACTACGTTGATGCTGAACTTTGCGTACTGGCTCTACCTTTCACTAAAATTTGGTTTGCAACCATTCAACTTTGCGTTTATTAAGGTAGTTTTAGCTGGTGTGGCGGTACTTTTAGTCGGCGTATATCTTCCTTACATCAACAACATTTTTGCTGATATAATTATCAGGTCTGGGTTGGTAGCTTTATTGTATGTAGGAATTAGTTACTATTTAAAAACATCGATAGACATCAACGATGCCATTAATCAAGTCCTCAAAAAACTAAAAACGAACTAAAAAGCCGATGAACGAATTAGCTCCAATTGCCCTTTTTGTATATAATCGCCCAGAGCATACTCGCCAAACTGTAGAATCTTTAAAGGCGAACCACTTGGCTAAAGAAAGTGATTTCTTCATTTTTGCTGATGGAGCAAAATCTGAAAAGGATGAAGACGCGGTAAAAAAGGTTGCAGATTATATTTCAACAGTTGATGGTTTTAAATCAGTCACTTTGGTTAGGCAAGAGAAGAATTTGGGGCTTGCAAATTCCATCATTAGTGGAGTTACTAGGCTTAGCGAGAAATACGGAAAGTTTATGGTTTTTGAGGATGATTTAATTTGCTCTCCACACACCTTAACCTACCTTAACGATGCTTTGGGACAGTATAAAGACGAAGATCGAATTTTACACATTTGCGCTTCCATGCACCCGCTTAAGTTACAAGAAGACATGCCAGAGACCTTCTTGTACAGAGCATCACACAGTTGCGGTTGGGCAAGCTGGAAACGAGCATGGGATAAGTTTAATCCGGATATTGACGATTTAATATCACAGTTTGACAAGCAGAAAATAAATGATTTTACTTTCGATGGAAAAATGAATTTTTGGAAGCAAATGAATGATTTTAAAGCTGGCAAAAACAATTCATGGGCAATTCGTTGGTATGCTTCGGTTTTTTTGAGTAAGGGTTTAGCGTTGAATGTAACTCATTCGTTAATCAAAAACATAGGACATGATGGCTCTGGAGTGCATTCAAATATCGAAAACACTTACGATGTGGATATTTATCCTGACCCTATAAAAGAGTTTCCAAAAGAAATTTCAGAGAACAAAACGATGTATAATGTGGTTAAATCTTTCTACGCCAACAGAAAAGGCAGTTGGTGGGATAGAGGAGTTCGGTTTTTGCGTCAAAAATTAGGTTAAGATTTTATAAATCTGTTTTTAACATGAAAACTTGCATAACAAAACTTAACTCGATAGCTGAGAAATCAGAACGACTAATTATCGGATTAATGTCCGGGACTTCTTTAGACGGCTTGGACGTCGCTTTATGCAAAATAAAAAATAGCGGATTGTTAACCGAAGCATCAGTTTTAGAATTTGAAACCATTCCATACAGCACTGAGTTTAAAACGGAAATCAAACAAATCTGCTTCAAACAGAATGTAGATTTAGAAAAACTTTGTTTACTGAACGCAGAAATTGGCAAACTTCATGGAAAGCTGATCAATGAGTTTTTACAGTCCAGAAACATCAATTCAGAGGAAATCGACTTAATAGCCAGCCACGGGCAAACTATTTTCCACTCGCCAAAAAGATTACGCAAAGCGGATGATTACGGAAACGCTACTTTACAGATTGGAGATGCAGACCAAATTGCCGTGATCACTAAAATTATAACGTTTTCAGATTTTCGTCAGAAGAGTATAGCGCAAGGAAAGGAAGGCGCTCCGTTGGCAGTTTACGGAGACTATCTATTATTTAAGTCGGACAAGGTAAACCGTGTGCTTTTAAACATTGGTGGCATTTCAAATTTTACTTTGTTAAAAGCAAATCAACATTTTGATGAAGTTTTAAGTACCGATACTGGTCCAGGAAACACATTGATGGATCAATATGTAGCACAAAATTTTAAAGATCAACATTACGATAAAAATGCAGGGATTGCTTTAAAAGGAAAAGTCGATGAAAAACTTTTAAATGCATTGCTTTCACATCCTTTTTTCAAAAATGAGCTACCCAAAACTACGGGTCCAGAGCTTTTCAATTTAGCATATTTAGAAGATGCTTTGCTGAAATCAGAAAGGTTGAATTTATCTCATCAGGATATTTTAGCGACTTTAAACAAGTTTACGGCTTGCGGTATCGCTTTAGCAATCAAGGCAACCGACATGATCAGTAACGCAACAGTTTATATTAGCGGTGGCGGAATTCACAATCCATTATTGCTAAAAAACTTGAAAGAATTACTACCAGATTTATTTTTCAAAAACCTATCGGATTTAGGCATAAATCCAGATGCAAAGGAAGCTTTGCTGTTTGCGGTTTTGGCAAGTGAAACCGTTGCCGGCAATCAAGAAGTTTTTGGTGCAAAAAACCTAAGCATGGGTAAAATAAGTTTGCCGTATTAACCTAAGATGATGATCACATACCCTAATCACCCGACTGATTTATGAACGATAAATTTAAATATATCGATCTATTTTCTGGTTCAGGAGGTTTTTCATTGGGGTTTGATGCTAAAGGATTTCAGAATGTTTTTTCGGTTGATATTGAACCGAGTTTTTGCGAAACCTACAAGCATAATTTCCCAGACCACCGACTTATTCAACAGGATATTTGTGATTTATCCGACGAGGAAATTGCTCAACTCAAAGGAAGTAACGAGGTTGATGTTGTGATTGGTGGGCCACCTTGCCAGGGCTTCAGTATGGCCGGCAACATTGGGCGGAAGTTTGTTGACGATCCAAGAAATAGGTTGTTTAAGGAGTTTGTGAGGGTTGTTAAGGTGGTAAAACCAAAGTTTTTTGTGATGGAAAATGTTGCAAGACTTTACGGGCATAACAAAGGCGGAACTCGATCAGAAATTATAAAAGACTTTGAAAATTTGGGTTATAAAGTGGATTGTAAAATACTTAATTCGGCAGATTTTGGTGTTCCGCAGGTTCGTAAAAGAGCAATTTTTATCGGAACTCGAACAAGCAGCGATATTCTTTTCCCCGAAAAATCAGTAAACAAATATGTAACCGTAGAAGAGGCTCTAACTAAATATCCTCCGCTCAATTCTGGCGAAGAATCTGCAATTCCGAACCACATCGCCATGACTCACTCTGCGCAAATGCTTAAGAAAATGAGCTTCGTTAAAGATGGTGGTGGTAGAAACGAAATACCTATTGAGTTACGGCCGACTTCTGGCGATATCAGAAAATACATAAGGTACAAAAGCAATGAACCGGCGGTTTGCGTTACAGGCGATATGCGAAAAATTTTCCATTATGAGCAAAACCGAGCGTTGACCGTTAGAGAGTTGGCAAGGCTACAATCTTACCCCGATGATTTTATTTTTAAAGGGGCTAAAATTTCGCAACAACAACAGGTTGGTAATTCGGTGCCTCCAAAAATGGCTGAGGCCATAGCGCAGGCAATCATTCAAATGAGGGAGAATGCATAAATACCCGAAGGTCAATTACATCGGCAATAAAGAAAAAATAGCAAAATGGATTTGCGATCAATTTCCAAGCGATGCTGAAACTTTGTTTGATGCGTTTTCTGGTGGTTGTTCTTTAAGCTATGAAGCCAAATCTCGCGGAATGGAAGTTTACACCAATGATATTCTAAAAATCAATTACCATTTAGCAAATGCTTTAATTCAAAATAACCAGACGTTGTTAACCGATGAAGACATTGTAATTATTTTTGATGGAGCGCCATTCGAAGGGTTTATGTATGAAAACTATGCTGAGGTTTTCTTTTTTCCTGAAGAATGCAAGGAACTCGATTTATATCGAGCAAACATTGAAAAGTTGGATTCTGATATAAAAAAATCCCTCGCACTTTCATTAATGCGCAGGGCAATGATCAGAAAAATGCCTTACTCTCGTTTCAACATTAATTGGGAAAAAATTGTACAGCTAAGAGATGAAGAATATAGTTACGAAAAGTACAAGAGAAAAAGAGCCTACCACAACCATACATTTAAGCTTCATTTCATACAAAACTTATTAGAATACAATAAAGCTGTTTTCAACAACGGAAAAAACAACATCGCTTACAACGATGACATATTTAATCTTTTAGATAATGTTAAAGCAGATGTTATTTATTTAGATCCTCCTTATGCCGGCACAATGAATAATTACTTTGGCTTCTATGGCTTGATTGATAGCTATGTAAGCGGGTTAAAATCAACGGCTTTTGAAAATAACTTTATTGATAAAAAATCCGTAGAATCGTTGTTTGACAAACTGTTTTCAAAGCTATCGAACTTTAAATATTGGTACTTAAGCTACAATAATTCATCGTACCCAACTAAAGACGAACTGTTGATTTTGCTAAATAAATATTCAAAAAATGTGGAGGTTTTTGAAAAAAGCCACAACTATAAGATCACGGGAAAAGAGAATAAAGAGGCGAATAAAGAATACCTATTTAGTGTTAAAAACGAAGGTTATCAAGAAAAACCGATGTCGAAATTAGTACAAGAGGCTATATAAAGCAAAACGTTATAAATTTAAGCGTGGAAAATAAGAGGTCTACCCAAATAACGTCTGCCTTAAAAAGGTGTTTTAACTTTTTCGATGTAACCTTTTCTACACGATAATTTTCTATTTTTGAAATATTGTAGCATTTAAAAAGCATTTGTGGGTAAACCAAAGGTTTTAATAACAGGAGCAAGCAAGGGTTTGGGCTTGGCAATGGCAAAAAAATTAAACGATGATTATTGTTTGATTTTACACGCTTCCAAAACAGAAAACATTACTGAATTTACAGAAGGCAATTTTGTTTTAGCTGCAGATTTATCCAACGCTGAAGAGCTAAAAGAGTTTTGCAAGCAGTTGAAAGCCCAACATGGCGATGATTTATACGCAGTAATCAACAACGCTGGAATCGCTTTGGACAAACCACTTACTTTTCAGCCCGAAAAAGATATTGATACCATGTTGGCGGTCAATTTAAAAGCGCCTATCCTCATTTCAAAAACCGTTTCAAAAATATTCGGACTAAAAGGAAAAGGCGTAATCGTTAACGTAAGCTCTTGCGTTGCAGAAACGGGCAATGCTTTTCAGTCGGTTTATGCGGCTACAAAAGCGGGCTTAATCGCATTTTCAAAATCACTTGCTAAAGAAGTTGGTGTACTTTATCATGACCATCAAATCAGAGTTTTAAGTATTTCACCGGGGTTCATCCAAACCCCAATGACAGATGCTATCCCGGAAACGGAAAAAGAAAAATACCTTAAAATGATTCCTGCTCAAAGATTTGGCAACGCAGATGAAATTGCAGAAACTGTTGCGTTTTTAATTTCCGATAAAGCATCATACATCAACGGAAGCAATATTGATATTAACGGAGGTCTTTTTTAATGAAAAATTTACTAGGTACTTTACCAGAACATTTGCTGTTACACGGGCCAACAAAACGTTTATTGGATGCTTACCATTGGCATCAACCAAAAGTGGGGATTGTTGCGAGCTATACGCCAAAAGCTTATGATGTAAATGATCATTTTGGGGTTTTTAGAGGGGTTGATCAAATTGAGGCTTTCGCTCAAGCAACCATCGTATCATGCGGCACTTTTCTAGAATGCCAAAAACAAAACTGCCAACCGATTGATTTAAAAGATAAATTTGTCCCAGCTTTTATCAGTGTCGGCAGTGTATATTTTCATAATTACTTAGAAGAAGGAGAAACCTTTGTAAGTTTAGGTAAAATTAAGTTTTACAAATTCCGACAGATGGTTGCCGATGGAAGGATTTATAAAGTGTCTAAAGATTTAGATTTGGATGCTTATTTTAGCGATTTTACTGACCAAAAATTAGAGGTGTACGAGCTGAACGAAGATTTTACTTTGGTTGCAGAACTTTTCGACATTACAGGAAGAGCTTTAAAGAAAGAGATTTTTAACAAATAGAATATAATGGAAAGACAAGAAATTATTGATGGTATAGTTGAAATATTAAAAACGGTGCGTACCATTGATCAGGAAAAATTAGCCAATATTACCGAAGAAACTGATTTTCTTGCCGACTTAAATACGCCTTCAACAGAATTGATCAACATCGCCGCTAAAGCCGAACAAAAATTTGGAGTTGAGTTTGAAGATGATGACATTGATGATTTGGGCTCGAAAGTAAAAGACATTGTCGATTTAATTTTACGCACCAAAGAAAGAGGTTAAAACATGATTTTAGGCGGTAGAAGAGTTGCGGTAGTTGGTATGGGGGGAGTTTTCCCGACCTGCAACAGCTTAAATGATTTTTCTGATAAGCTTTTCTCTAACCAAAGTTTAATTAGAGAATGGGATCAGGCTACGGCCAGAGGTAAACAAGTTCGTTCAACGGTTTCTGGCTTTATCAGTGAGTCAGAAATGCATTTGGAAACCATTTATTCTTCCCTAGCAGAAAATTACCCAGAAGTTTATGTTGACCTACTTAATCGTATCCCCGAAATAAATTTATCAACCGCAGATATTGGTAGCATTTGGGCAATGTTAGGTTCGCTCGATGCCATAAAAATGGCAGGTTGGACAGATCAAGAAACACAATCTGAAGGAACAGGAGTTTTAGTTGGTTCTGGTGGCGGTGGACATGTAGTGCAACGGAATGCTTGGCATACTTTCTTTGAACTAAACAAAAAAACTCGAATAGCCGGTTCACATACTGTTGACCGGTCCATGGTTTATCGCGATGCCGCAAATGTATCTTGCCTGATAAAAAACCGTGGAGTTTGCGAATCTATTGGTTCTGCTTGCGCAACGGGATTAGGAAATATTGGTTATGCTTACCGCTTAATCAAATTCGGTTTGCAGAACAGGGCAGTTTGTGGCGGTGTTGAAGGCACTTCTTTGGAAACTTTTATCGGTTTTGATGCTATGCAAATTTTAAGTCGCGGATTTAAGCCCCAGGAAAGTTCCCGTCCGTTTGATAAAGATAGAAACGGCTTTGTTTGTTCTTTTGGGGCAGGCATCGTTTGTTTAGAGGAATACGAAATGGCAAAAGCTCGTGGTGCAAATATATTGGCAGTAATCGACAGCTATTTCAACAACTCAGATGGCGATGGAGATATGTTTTATCCGTCTTTTGCGGGGCAAAAAAGGTTGTGGAAAGGCTTGTTAGCCGATTCGGGTTCAAAACCCGATGTCGTTAAAGTACACGGAACATCAACCCCTGTTGGCGATGCGATTGAATTATTGAGCGTGGTGGATGTTTTAGGCTGTAAGGGTTACCATATTTCTGCACCGAAATCTCAATTTGGTCACATGTTAGGCGCTGCTGGAGCGGTAGAATTTATTACTGCCGTTTTAATGTTGCAGAAACAGGAAGTTTTACCTTGTTTAAACTCCGATAATTTAAACGAAAACGTTGAAACTTTCCAAACGAAAGATACTTGGGAAGGTTCAAAATCTCCTTTAGCGGCTTATCGCGATTTATTGCCTCAGCAAGCGTTCAAAAAAGAAATTAATAACATTACCTGCTTAAACTACGGTTTTGGCGGTACAAACAGTGCGGTTTTAATATCAAAAGATAACTCATGATCAACAATCAAGGCAAAGTTGCAGTAGTTTTTGGAGTTCGGAATGATAGTTCGATTGGTTTTCAGGTTGCACTAAAACTACACCAATCGGGCTGTAAAGTGGTTTTGAATTACGTTGAAGACACCAAAGAAGATGTTTTGTTTTTGATGCAACAAAACGGAATGGATAGCACTTACGCCGCAAACGTTGATGTACGTAATGAGGAAGAAATCAGGTTGTTTTTAACAGCAATTTACTCGAATTTAGGTGCAATTGATTATATCTTACACGGCGTTGCTTTCGGTAGTCAAAATGTAATGTGCTACAGTTTGCCCGGAGTTGATGAGCCTGCGCCATCTTATATTGATATTCCGTTTGAAGAATTAATGGATTCTTTCAACATCAGCGCTTATTCTTTGTTGAGAATTTGTCGTGTTGCTGAACCGCTGTTAGCGATAAATGCTTCTGTGTTAACACTTACTTATAATGCATCGCAACGAGTTTTCCCTGGTTATGCGGGCATGTCGGTAAACAAGGCCGCTCTAGAAAACATTATGCTGTATTTGGCTAATTATTTCAGGAAAACTGGAGTACGAGTTAACGCTATTTCTGCAGGTCTGGTAATGACGACTTCTGCGGGAGGAATAAACGGCGTTAGAAAATTACGGAAATTGGGTAAATCAACTGCACCACTTGGTAATATTTCCGCCAGCGATGTTGCTGATGCTTCACTTTATTATTTCTCGGATTTATCAAAAAAAGTGACTGGGAATATTCATTTTGTGGATGGTGGCTTTAACATTATGGGCGTACCGGCCGAGGATATTTAAATGAAAGAACTGGTTGATGAGCTAAATAATAATCGAGAGTTTGCGGTCGGCAACGATGTTGTTTTTCTGCCTAATTTTCAACAGTCTTTCAATTCCCTTTTTAAAAAGAAAGTTTACACGCCACAAGAAATTGAATACTGCGATCAATTTGATGAGCCTTTATTGAGGTATGCTTCAACTTGGGCTGCAAAAGAAGCGGTTTATAAGGCCATCAAACAAATCCAACCTAAACCCATTTCCTTCAAAAAAATAGAAATTATCCGCTTAAAAATCGGCGGAAAGCCAGTTGTTATACTCCCCGATTTTTATAAAAATCTGAAAATTAGTTTATCCTTGAGTCATGACGGAGATTATGTTTGGGCGGTTGTGATTATAAAGACCGGTAGCTAAATAAATTTGTTTTTTAAAACAAATGTCGTACATTTATAGACAGATGTCTAAATAAATGAATTATGTCAGTCGGTACCAATAGTTTTGAATACAAGTTAAACAAGGAAATTAACTCGCTGTTTAAAGAACCAGAAATGGCAGGCTATGCCGTTAAGCAAAATAGAAACATAACCTATTCAGATTTTTTTGATGATAAGATGATGGTTATTGCAGCGATAAGGGCGGGCATTCCTTACTCTATGTTTGATGTAATCCAAGATAACGCACCCTTTACAGAAGATAATTGGGCTGGTTTCTTAGACATTTCAACAAAGTCTTTGCAACGTTACAAAACATCGGAGGCTTTCCATTTTAAAGCCATCCATTCAGAAAAAATTTTAGAAATGGCAGAAGTTACCAATGTAGGTTTGGATGTTTTTGGTTCAATGGAAAAACTAAAGCTTTGGTTAAACACGCCAAGTTATGCTTTAGGAAACCTTAAACCCATTGAACTCATCAGAGATTCTTATGGCAAAGAGCTGGTAATTACAGAACTAACAAGAATTAATTACGGTATTTTTGTTTAAATGGAGGTTTACAGGCTGTCACGAGAGCGCTATGCTGAAGAACTTTCTGGTACTGGAGCAGCTATAAAAGGGGGTAGGTGGAATTCAATTGGCTTCGAGCTAATTTACACCGCTGGCAATCGTTCTTTAGCGATGGCGGAGGTTGCGGTGCATCTTACAATGGCTACCTTGCCAGATGATTATATGATGGTTACTGTCAACGTCCCAGATAATTTAGCAGTTAAGGAAATTTTGGAAAATGATTTGCCTAGGAACTGGAACGCTTTTCCGCATCCATCTTCTACACAAAAATTAGGAGATCAATTTATCTTGGAGAATAAGTACTGCCTTGCTAAAATTCCGTCGGTAGTAACCAAAGGCGATTTCAACTTTTTGATTAATCCAAATCATAAGGATTTTAAAAAAATAATCATCGTTGAAATTGAAAAATTCCCATTCGAT
>JBBSTQ010000052.1:0-12986 GCA_038235745.1 Sphingobacteriales bacterium | reverse complement strand
GGGCCGAAAAGAGCAGACGCTAAAAACCGATCAAGACAACGCAATTATTTACGAAGATAAAGCCAACGAACAACGGGAAGTGGTGCGTGAATACTTTTTAGAATTTGCCACCCGAGTATCCGATAAGCTAAACGAAATAGGATTTGAATACTGCACCGGCGATTTTATGGCGAAAAACCCTAAATGGACCCATTCCTTATCGCATTGGAAACGCAATTACCAAGAGTGGATTGAGGATGCGCTACCAGAAACTGCCATTAAATTTTCTACTTTTTTTGATTGCCGAGCCATTTACGGTGATTTGACCATTATGGATGAACTACGTGAGTTTGTAGATAAGGAGTTACAAAAACCGTTGGAAAAGTTTTTTGTGTACATGGCTAAAAATGCACTACAGTACGAACCCCCATTAACATTTTTCAAAAACATTAGAACACAAACGGTAGAAGAAAAACAGGTATTCGATATTAAGAGAGCCATGACACCCATTGTAGATTTGGTGCGAGTTTACGCCTTGCAAAACCGAATTTTTGAAAAAGAGAATACAGGCGAGCGGTTAAAGGCTTTAAAAGAGAAAGGTGTATTCACAGAAGTTCAGTTACAAGAACTGATGCAATCCTATTACTACTTAATGGGTTTACGCTTAAAACGCCAAGCTCAAAACATCATTGACAACAATGCTGAACCCACCAACTATGTGGAGTTGAGCTCTCTTTCAAAAATTGAAAAGGTTACGCTAATAGAAATATTTAAGACCATCCAAAACTTTCAAAACGGCATTAAAATGCATTTTATGAGTAGTTTATAGAAGGCAAGGAACTGTAAGTTAAAGCTTACGATGCTTAAATTCGCACTTACACTCGCGGTATCTTATATATTACAATTTTTCACTAACGCAAAAAACCACCCCATTTACGGGAGTGGTTTTTAAGAGAATCAATTTATTAAAAATCTTATTTACAATCAATCAACGCTAAGTTTATACCGTTGTAAATAACTTCAAACGTTGTTCTTCGGTTCATCTGCTGTTCAGCTTCAGAACAATCAACACCATCTGTACAGCCGTTCACCAACCTGCTTTTACCAAAATACTTTACCTGTATTCTAGTAGGTGCGATGCCCTGCTTTACCAGATATGCTTTCGCAGATTCTCCACGGTTTAATGAAAGTATGCGGTTGTAACTTTCAGAAGCTCTACTATCGCAATGACTTCTGGTAATCAACTCAATATCCGGATACTTTTTCATCAAGTTTACAACGTGTGTTAAATCATCAATGGCATCCGCTCTGATAAAGTATTTATCCAAATCGTAGTAAATGTTTTGTAGTGCAAAAACTCTTTTCAACGAATCGCAATTATCAACCACAAACTTTTGTGCCTCATTTGAACCTTTCAATTTAAGAGGAACAAAAATCACAGAATCTTTCGTTATTCCATCTGTGCCTATATATTTTCTATCAGGCAAAAAGTCTTTCAACTTGCCAATAAGCTCATAACCTGTATCTTTCAACAATGGCTTTTTAAATTCGCCTTTGCCGTTTACAGCTAATATCTCTTCTTTATCGCCATTCCTTAGAGTAACAATCGCATTTCTTATAGGTAAACCAGTCGTTTCATCCGTAACGATACCTTTTAAAATAATGCCGAATTCCTTTTTCACAAATGAGTAAATATCATCGTTACCTGCTCTATTACTGCTTAAATATCCGGTTAAGTCACTTGTTTTTGCGACACCAAAATCATCGTAAGATGAATTGAAAGGCGTACCTAAGTTTGTAGGCACACCAACCGGCCGCAAATCTTTGAGTTTAATTGTAAAAACATCAAAGCCACCCAATCCAGCTAAACCGTTTGATGCGAAATAAAGCAAGCCTTCATCATCTAAATAAGGAAACTCTTCATCACCTTCAGTATTGATTTTACGACCTAAATTAATAGGACGACCCCACTCAGATTTACCGCCTAAACGAACTGAATAATATAGATCTGAACCACCTGAACCACCTGGCATATCCGAAGAAAACACCATGAATTTTCCGTCTTTACTTACCGCTGGGTGACCAACAGAATAATCATCACTGTTATATTCAAACGGAACAATTTCGTTATGATCTGTACCTTTTGCAGTAAACATCTTAAGCTTTACAGTACCGTCCTTACTTTTTCCCTTGCTTCCATTAAAGTAGTTATTACGGGTAAAAATTATAGATCCATCTGGCAGTACTGATGATGCACCTTCGTGAAATTTGGTATTTATCTTTCCTTCAAAGGCTTCAATACCGCCACTGTTTCCTACTGCGGTAACAGAACTGTAAACAGAGCGATCAAACACGCCTACTATTTTGGTATCGTTACTTGTTTGCGCTGTATTGTCATCATTTACCTTACCTAAAGTAGTTGTTGAACTCGCAGCTGTTGCAGTTGTCGAATCTACTTTTGTAAACGAAAGACTATTGATGTCTTTTAAGAAATATAAATCAGAAAAAGGAGTATTGTTCCAACCGAAAACATGCTTGACCGGTTTTGAGTAATAACGGTTACTGGTAAAAACCAACCCGTTTTTGTAAATCATTGGACTATATTCAGATGCCGGCGTGTTGATGTTCAAATAGTTGATATCCCAACTGAAACCTCTGCCAAGTTTATCTAAATCAACTTCAGAGAAGTACTCTCCTCTACGGTCGTTTGGTACCATTAGCATGTATTTTCTGTACCAAAGTTCAGATTTTTCATACTCCCTGTTATTTGCCAAAGCTTCTGCATAACGCAAAACCCATTCTGGCTTATCTACTTCTTTATTCGTTAATTTTTCAAAATAACTTAATGCCTCTGGATATTGCTTAGTTAACCTGTAACTATTCGCCATCATTTCTAGGGCACTGGTATTTTCCGGCTCTTTTGCTAAAACAGGTGTCAATAATGCGATGGTTTCTGTGTATCGCAAATTCTTAAAAGAGTTTTCTGCCGACTTTAAATCGATGGATTTCTTTTGAGCTTGAGTAGCAACTGCGAAAACCAATGATATAGCCGTTAAGGATATTTTTAGATTCATCTTTTTCATGTTATATATTGGTTTTAAAAGAATCTTGGTGAAATAAATTTGCTCTTATTGTACCCAAATTCGTAGCGTAGCATAATTTCATGGCTACCATCGTTATGATTCTGTAGCGTAGTAATGCTGTGATCATAAGAATAACCAATCCGTATTTGTGGTGTGGCTTGCACTTCAAACAAACCAGATACATCTGCATTGGTACGGTATTGTGCACCAATTCCAATTACATCCTTAATCCAAAATGTAGCGTTCAAATCACCTTCAATTGGCGCACCTGTAACTTGTTTAACTAATATGGATGGCTTCAGCTTATAATCCTCACCTAAATCAAACACAATACCTGCGGTTAAAAACAAATGTATTTCTTGTGTTGATAACCTGGTTGAGGCCAATTTGTTAGGCACCAATTCAGGTGCAGATAAGCCTACGTAAAACTTATCAGAGTTGTAATAAACACCAGTACCTACATTAAACAAAGTGTTACTCACATCATCCTGAAAAGCAGCATCAGTATTGGTTCCTGTTTGGTCTAAATTTACATTTTGATAGTTAGCTCTAAAACTAGAAACACTCCCTTGCAAACCGAAAGATAAAGTACCTTTATCCATACGGATACGGTACGCACCGCTAGCCACAACACCTGTTGTTTTAGTAATGCCCAATCTATCGTTAAAAACCTGCAAGCCTAAACCTATTTTTTTATCGTTTATGGGTGCATCAATTGTAAAAGTTGTAGTTTCTGGCGCACCGGTAATGCCCGTCCACTGGTTGCGGTATAACGCAGTTGCCGATATCACGTTACGGCTACCTGCATAAGCGGGGTTTAAAGCTAAAGCGTTAAACATGTACTGTGTGTACATCGCGTCTTGCTGTGCGTTCGCTGTCTTTGTAAAAACAGTTAGCAATAGAAAAGAGAGCGTTATATAGATATATTTTTTCATTTTGTTATCTGTTTAAAGTGATAAAGCCAACGTATTTTTTTCCGTTATAATTGGCAACGTAGTAATAGGTACCAACAGGCAAATCATCTCCGATAGTAAGGCCTTTGTTAGATCTACCATCCCAATCGTTTAAATAGTTGTTTGACTTAAACACCACATTTCCCCAACGGTTAAACACTTCTAAATTTAAAGGTGTTAGATTGGCAGTAGTAATCACAAATTTATCATGATTGCCATCGTTGTTAGGAGAAAAGCCTTCGGGTATAAATATTTTATCTACAATGAATTTAATCGGCGTTGGATCTGCAGGAGTAACATCTCCCGGCGTATTTGGATCTGGTTTTAAACCATCCGTAGATTGATCCTTAGTAACTGTACCGTCTACAGCTGATGTTCCTTCGGCAAATGCAACATTTTGGAAAGTAAAAATTCCTTTATCTAACTTCATGTTTAGCACCAACTCAATTTTGGCTGTTGTAGTTGCAGCCAGCTGATTGTTTGGCGCTAATAGTTGCGTATTAGGATTGCCATTGTAAGTAGGGTTAACCGTTAGCAATCCATCTACTGAACTTAAACTTACTATTGTGTAGCCAGTGGTATTAAAGGTTGCTAGCAAATCATCTTTTAAAGAAATATTTTGCAACATAACGTTTGAATAATTTACGACGGTAAATTGTAGTTTAAGGTTGTAGCTTTCATCCGCAAGTTCATCAATACCTGTTACCGCTTTTGCTAAACCAATTTTTGGTGGGATAGGAACTGGGATGCTAACCAATGCTATGTTAGACTCTGCTCCTTTATTATCCTTAACGGTATAAGTAAAACTATCCGGACCAGAGTAACCTGGGTTTGGTGTGTATGTCACCATACCTGTAACTGGATCAACCGCTACTGTACCATTTGTTGGTTGCGTTTTTATAGTAACCTTAGTTTTGTCAAGTGTTGCGTTTCCATCTCTATCAGTATCATTGTTAAGCACATTGATGATTGATGGTGTGTTAACTTTACCTACTACATTATCATTAACAGCAACCGGTATAATATTTACCACGATGCTTACATCAGCACTAGAAACGCACTGGCCTGGCAATGTTAAAGTGTAGGTAAACACATAATTACCAGAACTTAAATTGCTCACGTTTGTGAACGAGGCCGTTGAATTATCGATTACCGCAGTTGTTGGTCCCGATTTTTGAACCCAAGTTGCTGTGAAACCTGTTGGCGAGTTACCAACAATGGTAGCCGAGGTTGTTTGTGTTGAAATGTTTAACAGCTGGGCTGCACCTGCATTTGCTGGTGTAGTGTTAACAGGATCTTTTATGGTTAAAGTTGCAGGGCTTGATACCGCTCCTTTATCATCGGCAATTGTGTATCGTACTGAAACGGGCCCAGTAACGTTTGCATTAGATGGGTTGAAAGTTATACTTCCATCGTTATTTGCAGTAAAAACCCCTTTGCCAGAAACTGTAAACGTTTTTTGGTCACCAGCAATTACTGGATCTAAATCTAAAGACGATTTAACAATAACACCTCCAGCATTTGTTGAAGCATCGTTAGCTGCAACATCTACCCTTGAGATTTTACCTAAACAATCCACTAGCTCATCATCCAAAGCGCTTGGGGCGGTTAGCGGTCTTCTGTAAATATCAATCTTAACGTTTCTAATTTCGTGAAAGTTGGTTAAATCTCCGGTTGAAGACGAAATACCGTAGGCAACGTTAGCCGGTGCCGCATCTGGATAGTAATAGTTATCGATAACCGTAGTTGTTTTTGTTGGAACACCGCCTACTTGAATTCTTACCGTAACATTATAACCACCCGCAGGATTTGGCTGTAAATCAATCATTGTTTTTCTGAAACCTAACCGTGTGCTATCTGGTTGTCTTTCGGCAGCATCGTTTACTAAATCTACCCCTTTATCACTTGCAGTCACCGAGGTTAAGTATCGGTAATTGTTAGGATCAGTTGAGTTTCCGTTTCCTTTACCTCTTAATACTACAGATTTTGTAGAAATACCGTAAAGACCAGGACCGGTAATACCACCTTGTCTAGCCTCAATTGGATTAGGGAAGTTTCCAAATTCATCTAAAGCAACGCCTAAATAACCGTTACTAACTCCAGGAAGTACCGTGTTAGTTCTATAAGGTAAAAATTGTGCATACCCTAAAGATCCGCCGAAACCACCGATATTGAAGTTTGCAGTAGTGCCGTCAAAAAGAAAGAAACAAATGCCATCGGCACCAGATCCGCCGTAAGTAAAATACTCAAAAGAGATACTTAAACCCTGAACGGTACTAAAGTTTTCTTTACTATAGATGAAACCCTTTTGGTTTACGGTGTTGTTAGTTAAACGAAGATAACCTTCTCCTGGAAGGTCGATACCGCTTGCAGCGGTTAAAATTGCAGTTGGAGCACCACCGAATTCGATATTGGCCGCCGATGTTTCCTTAAAATTTTGAAAATAAGGAAGCAACTGTGCATTTGTTGAATTTGCAAATAATACAAATAAGAGCAACAAATAGAGGCTTAATGTAAATTTAAATTTCATAATTGAGCGTTGTTTTTTTGATAATTTCAATCTAACGCATCCCCTTATCCAAATATCAATCCATATCACTGCAACTTTTAGCTTACCAATACGTATATATAGCTACGCACCTAACTAAGCAACTTTATTTATTTTTTGCACACGAGTTAAATGGTAACGGGAAAAAATACTATCACGAATTAATTTCCACAATCAAGTATTTAATTCCTCAATATTTCCACACTTCCAGCCTCTCGCAAAATTTCCTAAAACTGCCAACCAACAAATTTTACACGCTCATTATGGCTTGGTGCGATGTAAAAGCTCGATTTGTAACAGCAATGTATTTTTGGCATCATATTGCACTATACCACCACACTAACCGAAGCTTTTATAGCATTACGTTATCGAATGAGACAAACTAAATTATGATACAACCTCTTAAAAAAAATCTGTTCCTACTGTTAGCAATCGTTTGCTTAAGTACATTGGGGCAAAAAGCGAAAGCTCAGGAATCAATGGTGCAAGATGTTTCCTACTTGTTTTTAGAAAAACTAATTGCAACTGCTCGGGAAAATTATCCTATCATTAAGCAAAATCAAATCAAAGAAGATATTGCATCGTTGCAAATAAAGACTCAAAAATTAAATTACCTTGCACCATTTAATTTAATTTATTTCTCAGCTCCTAATAACGGTTTAAACTTTGCGAACCCACAGTTTTTCTCGGGCTTTCAAATTGCCATAAACCTTAATCTGGCGCAAGTACTGCAAAACCCCACCAGTGTTAATATAGCCAAAAAGCAGCTAGACTTTAACAAAGAATTAACTGCCCAGTTTGATAATAACCTTGAGGCCGAGGTTAAAACACGATATTTTAGATACATCCAACAACTGAATACGGTAAAACTTTACACCAAATCTTTGCAAGACTCACAAGGCTTGCTAAACGATTTAAGAGCTAGATATGAGCGTGGGGAAGTCACCTTTCAAAGTTACAGCGAAGGCTTAATTAGTTACAGTACTATAAGCCAAGCAAAAATAGAAGCCGAAGCAGGCTATTTAACAGCGAAAGCGACACTTGAAGAATTAACAGTTACCAAATTAGAAGATATAAGATAATGGAAGAGTTAAAGAAATTTTACAACTTACTATACCGATTTAGATTTATCGTTATAGCTGTCCCTTTAGTAACAATAATTATTGCTTACTTTTTGGTAAGAAACCTATCCGATCAGTATGTATCTGAGGGACAAATTGCTACTGGTATTGTTGATGAAACACAAATTTTGAGCAACAGTGCAGATAAGCAAGAATCTAGCGTGGTTAGAGAGTTTAGTAATTTAATTGAAATTATGAAGCTGCAGAAAATCATCAATTTGGTTTCGTACCAATTAATTGTACATGATTTAACTGCTGAAAAACCTTTTAGGGAGTTAAGTACAAAAATTAAAGATTTAGCCGAGGTTGACAGAAGAAGAATATTAAACAACTTTAGAAAGAAGTATGCTAACCGCGAGACTTTAAACAGTTTCAAAGCAGAAGACAAGGAGTTATATGAGATTTTAGAGTCGATGGATTACAACTCTGATTTTGTTGAAACAAACTTAAATGCAGAAAGACTAGAAAACAGTGATTTTATCTCTGTAAGGTTTGTTTCTGAAAATCCTGAATTATCTGCTTTTGTGGTAAATACGGAGTCTAAGGAGTTTGTTGCTTACTACACTGCTATTTTGAAAGAAAATCAGAACAAAGCAGTTCAGTTTTTGTCAGAACGAGCAAAAGAGAAAAGCGACACCTTAAATAAGAATGTTGCAGCGTTAAAGCAGTACAAAATCAAAAACAGAATTATCAATCTTTTAGAACAGTCCAGAAAGATGTACGAGCTTTCTGCCGAATATGAAAGACGTAAGCAGGATGCAGAAAAGAGCATTATCGCTTTAAAAGGAGCAATTGCTAACATTGATGCTCAGTTTGACCCTAACCAAAGGCGCTATTTTGAATCTTCGTTAGAGAAGATTAACCAAGGCTTAGTACAATCCAAGAAAGAACTAAACCTAGTAACAGAAAGGTATATCCAAAGCGGGTTTGACGATACTTATCAAGTAAAAATAGACTCTTTAAAAGGCGTGATCAATAAGCAGATTTTAACCCAATCTAGCAAGTACATTGATAACCCTATGGTACAAAAGCAGAACTTGATTAGCCAGAAACTAAACCTACAAATTGAGTACGATATCGCCAGATACAGCTTGGCAAGTCTTAAAAGAGAGCTTGCAGATATGAACTCGAGGTTTGATAAATTGGTACCTCATGAAGCAGTAATACAATCTTTAGAAAGAAAAATTGATATCGCAAGTAGAGAATACTTAGATGTGTTGGAGAAGTACAACAGCGCCAGTTTAGAGGCTAGTTTATCATCACGTTTAAGACAAGTGCAGGTAGCAAATCCTGGGGTAGAACAACCATCGAAAAAGATGTTGTTGATTATCTTAAGTGGTGTAATCAGCTTTGTATTCACACTATTGATTTTCTTTATAATCTTTTATTTCGATAATAAAATTGGAACGCCAAGAGAGCTTGCTCAAATTACTGAAATACCAGTTTTAGGAAAAATTAACAGAGTAAATTCTGCAAGTCTTGCTCTAAAGGAAATCTGGAGTAACTTAAACTCTAACCCAGAGATGCAAGAACTTAAAAAGCAACTAAGATCTGCCCGTTATGAAATTAGTAGAGAGATGTTGCATCATAAGAACGATAGGAAAGGCCAAGTGCTGAACATTACCAGCATGAACAACTCCGAAGGTAAAACACTATTGGTTGCCTGTGTTGCTTACTCTTACGTAGTAATTAGTAAAAAAGTACTATTGATTGATGGCAACTTTGATCATCCAAGTATTACAGAAAACTCTAACTCAAGCTTTTTTATTGAAGATTACTTAAAAACCGGAAACTTAGGTTCATCAGAATTTAGCGCTGGTATTATGGTAATGGGTAACAGAGGAGAGGATAAATCTTTGTTTGAGATTGCTGATGAAGAAACAATTAAGCAGAGGTTTGACCAGTTACGTAACGTGTTTGATATTATTTTGATAGAAACGCCTTCTTTAGAAACTTTAGGAAAAGCGAAAGAATGGAACTTGGTTTCTGACAAGGTAATGGGCGTTTTTGAAGCTAACCAAACTTTATCAGCTAGTAAAAAACAACATATCAATTACTTAAAGGGATTAAACGGACAGTTTATAGGTTGGGTAATCAATAAGGTTTCGATTGACACCGGAAACAAATTATCTGGTGACTTTACTGCAAAAATAGGAGAATAAAGAATGGTGGAAGCTGTACAAGATGCTTGGGTATTATTGCAAATTGTGATTGGCTTCCACTTGATTTTCCCTTTGCTTTTATTCTGTTACAGTAAACTAAAAGTAACCAAAAAACAGCCCGCACTACTTTTTAAGCAAAATATAGATTTTGCGGTCATCATTACAGCTTACGAAGAAACCGTAAACTTGCCAGATGTAGTAAATGCAATTTTAGAACAACCTTATCAAAATTTCACCATTTACTTGGTTGCTGATAAATGCGACACCTCTTCGTTAAAATTTGATGATGAACGAGTGAATGTTTTATTGTCTCCCGTTGTTATTGGCAGCAATACTGGTTCTCACGCTTATGCGGTTAGCAAGTTTAAAAAAAGGCATGATGTGGTTACGATTATCGATAGCGATAATATTATTGACCCCAATTATCTGCTGGAAATTAAAAAGAGTTTTGATGCTGGTTTTATAGCGGTACAAGGTTTAAGGGCACCTAAAAATTTAGACACTAGTTATGCCTGCTTAGATGCAGCTAGAGATATTTACTATCATTTTTATGATGGCGAAATATTATTCAAATCCGGTTCATCGGCTACGTTGGCAGGATCTGCAATGGCATTTGAATCAGAACTATATATGGGTTTTTTAAGAAACTACAAGGTAAGCGGTGCCGGTTTTGACAAGGTTTTACAAGCATACATAGTTGGGCAAGATTTAAGAATCGCATTTAACAAAAAAGCGATTTTGTTTGATCAAAAAACCACCCATTCAGATCAGTTGGTTAAACAAAGATCACGGTGGATTAATACCTGGTTCAAATATTTTAAACTCGGTTTTGGATTGGTTGCTAAGGGAATAACAAACTTCTCTGCTAATCAGTTCATTTTTGGGATGGTGCTTTTAAGACCTCCCCTATTTATTTTTTTAATACTAGCCGTGTTTGCAACAACTATAAATTTGATTTTAGGGTTAAATTATTGGATCTGGTTAATTGGTTTTGTGTGTTTTGTGGTTGGCTTTGCAATTTCACTAAATGCATCAAATACTGATAAAAGAATATACGCCTCTTTAATTAACATACCAAAATTTATATTTTTTCAAGTGCTTTCACTAAGTAAGGTGCGGGTGGCAAACAAAGTTTCAATAGCAACAAAACATCAAAATACAAGTTCATGAGATTTGATCCACAAATAAGTATTACTAAAAAGAAAGAATCAAACTTCCTGCTTTTCAAAAAGTGGTTGGCCATTATCATTTGCTTTGGCTGCGTTTATTTTTTCTTCTTTAAAATTTTATTCTTTTAATGGAAAATATTGAAATCCAATCCGAAGGAAGCGGAAGACCAAGTTACCTAATTTTCATTGTGCTGTTGATCATGTCAATGGCTACCGCAACAATATTTACGTTTTTTGGATCTAAAATAGGCGTGTTCCCTTTACTAGGAACGTTTTCTTTGATATTCATTTACATTGTAATTAAAGAACCCAAGTTTGCGGTAATCTCCATCATGTTATTGTCGTACTTTATCATGTATTTAATAACCCTCATAAACACTACGTTCCCGCTGGGTACCATTATGGATGGGATGCTTGCGGTAATGATATTGGGTTTTTTTATTCAACAGAAATACAATCGAAATTATTGGATCTTAAAAAATCCGATTGGTTATATGATTGCCATTTGGATTACTTACAACGTACTACAATTAGCTAACCCAATAGCTGCATCTAAATTAGCGTGGCTGTACACCATCAGAAACGTTGCTGTAGTAATGCTTTCGTATTACATTTTTACCTATTACCTAGATTCTAAAAAGTTTTTACAAAAAATCATTAAAATTTGGTTGGTACTATCTGTTATAGGTGCTTTGTATGCAATGAAACAACAATATTTTGGTTTTTTTGCTTTTGAAGAACGTAACCACTATGATCCATCTGTTATTAGTTTGATGTTTATTGATGGCGTTTGGCGAAAAAGTTCTATTTTTTCAGACCCGGTAACTTTTTCATTTAATATGGCCGTAAGCTCTCTGTTATGTTTGGGATTGATGACCGGGCCGCTCAAAACAAGTCACAAAATTGGCCTGTTTGTATTGGCTTGTTTATTTGCATTTGTAATGAGTTACTCGGCCACAAGAGCAGCCTATGTGTTAATTCCAGCAGGTTTAGTGATTCTTTTTATATTAAAATTTAACCGCTTGGCGTTGTTGCTATCCATACCTGTAATGTTCCTTTTTCTTGTTTTGATTAGGGTTCCAACTGGCAACACTACTTTAGTTCGGTTTCAGTCGGCATTTAAACCTGATGAGGATGCTTCATTTAACGTACGAAAGATGAACCAAAAAAAGGTGCAGCCCTTTATACAGACCCACCCTTTTGGTGGTGGTTTGGGAGGTTCCGGAATTTGGGGAGTTAGATTTGCACCATCCTCGTTTTTAGCACAATTCCCTCCAGATAGTGGCTACCTTAGGGTTGGTATGGAGCTTGGTTGGGTTGGTTTACTGATGATATGTACGCTGTTTTTTACCAGTATATATGTGGGGATAAAAAATTACTTTACCATCCGAGACCCCGAACTTAAATCATATTGTTTGGCCATGGTACTGATTGTCTTCGCTTTAGCTATCGCCAATTATCCGCAAGAAGCAATTGTGCAATATCCGCTGAGTATTTATTTCTATTTAATACTAGCCATTATTACGGTAACAAAAGTTTTGGATGGCAAAACAGAACACGTAGAGGAGACTGAACCAGAAAAGGCTAAAAAAATAGATTACCGGGTGGTTTAATATTCAACTAGCTTACAATAAGCAAACAATTTGTTTACTTTAGAATTCAAATAAAAGTCCTGAATAATCTCATGCTTAAAAATACGGCGGTATTTATACTTAGTAATGCAAAATATGATGCACCAATAGCTTCAACAGGCTTCACTATTGCGCAACATTTAGCAGAGAACAATCAGGTGTTTTATGTTGAATACCCGGCAACGCTAAGGGACTATTTAAAACACAACACATCGCCAGAGTTTGTTAAAAAGAAAGCGCTTTACGCTAAAAACTCTAACGGACTTTTAAGTACAGAAAACCCCAACTTAAAAATTGTAATTACTAGGTTGCTGTTGTCCATCAATTTTTTGCCAGAAGG
>JBBSTQ010000051.1:0-13013 GCA_038235745.1 Sphingobacteriales bacterium | reverse complement strand
AGAAGGATAGATTTAATTTTGAAGGATTGAATGAGAGAAGGATAGAATGCTTGGGTTTGTGGGAATTTAATTTTGAATGATTGAATGAGAGATGGATAGATTTAATTTTGAAGGATTGAATGAGAGAAGGATAGATTTAATTTTGAAGGCTTGAATGAGAGAAGGATAGAGTGCTTGGGTTTGTGGGAATTGAATTTTGAAGGATTGAATGAGAGAAGGGTTGAGTGCTTGGGTTTGTGGGGATTTAATTTTGAAGGCTTGAATGAGGGAAGGATAGATTTAATTTTGAATCATAGAATGAGAGAAGGATAGAGTGCTTGGGTTTGTGGGAATTGAATTTTGAAGGGTTGAATGAGAGAAGGATAGATTTAATTTCGAATGGTTGAATGAGAGATGGATTGAATTCTTTGATGCGTTGGAACTGAATTTTGGATGATAGAATGAGAGAAGGATTGAGTTCCTACGTTGCTATCTCGTCTTTGCTCCTTTGTCCTTTCATCTTTCCTCTTTGTGTCTTTCCTCTTTGCTCCTTTGTCCTTTCATCTTTCCTCTTTGCTCCTTTATCCCTTTCATCTTTCATCCTTTTACCTTAAACCTCTTACCTCACACCTCAAAAAAAATATGATTGAGCAATACATAGAAGCTTTAATTTTTGCGTCTGATAGCAGTTTGAGGATTGAGGAAATAGCCATTTGCCTGCAAGGTGCGTTGGGAAAGGATTTTGAAATTACCGAGGTAAGGCAAGCACTTGAAAAAATAAAAATAAGATACAACGAGCAACAATCAGCCCTGGAGTTGGTTGAAATTTCAGGTGGTTACCAGTTTCTGACAAGAAAGAGTATGCAACTTGTGGTCAATCAACTTCATATTCAAAAATCTAAAAAGAAGTTGAGCCAGTCGGCGTTAGAAACTTTATCAATCATCGCCTATAGGCAACCGATCACAAAACTGGAAATGGAACAAATTAGAGGTGTTAATTGCGATTATACAGTTCAAAAACTACTAGATAAAGATTTGATTAGCATTTCTGGCAAGGCAGATGGCCCCGGAAGACCTTTGTTATATAACTTGAGCCAATATTTTTTAGATTATTTTGGAATTAATTCTGTTGCGGATTTGCCTCATTTAAAGGATATTGAAGAAAGTCCGCAATTAGAAATTGGCATAAAGTCAGAATAATGTTAAATGAATTTTTTGAAATTCAAAAATCCTTATATTTTTGCCCTTTCAAACACACAAAGAAATATTTTTTTATCGCTTTTTAAATCGTTAAATTTAAAACAGTAAAAAGAAACCAACATGGCAAAACAAACCAAACCCACCAAAACTACTGGCAAAGCTAAAGACGTTGATGAAGACGACGATTTAGAGATTGATTCCAAATCAAAAAGTAAAGTAGCCGACGAAGATGAAAACGACTTTGATATGCCAATAGACGACCTTGACGAGTTAAGTTATGGCGAGGATGACGACGATGATGATTTTTAAATCATTATTAATATAGCTATTTTAGAAGCATTCAATAAAGATTGGATGCTTTTTTTATTCCCACATTAACAATTTGTATGACAATTTTAGAGGTTGATTCTCCAAAAAAACAAAAAGAGTTTTTAGATGTAGCCCGCATCATTTATAAAGATGATTCTGTGTGGGTTTGCCCATTGGATAAGGATATCAACACCGTTTTTGATCCAAAGAAAAACAGTTTCCATAGTCACGGCAAAGCAAAAAGATGGATTTTGGTGGATGCTGATCATAAATTAATTGGGCGGATTGCTGCGTTCACCAACGATAAAAAGGCTCATACTTTTGATAAACCAACCGGTGGAGTTGGTTTTGTAGAATGTATTGACAATGCCGAAGCTTTTAATTTGCTTTTTGACACTGCAAAAAACTGGTTGAAACAAAATGGTATGGAAGCCATGGAAGGTCCAATAAACTTCGGTGAAAACGACACCTTTTGGGGCTTATTGATAGAAGGCTACACCCATCCTTCTTACGGGATGAACTACAACAAACCTTATTACCACAAATATTTTAAAAATTACGGCTTTGAGACCGAATATGAGCAAATGACCAATCACTTGGATTTGCATAAAGAGTTTCCAGAAAGGTTTACGAAAATTGCCAAATGGGTTTGTAACAAGCCTGGTTACACCTTTAAACCATTAGACCCTAAAAACTTCGACAAGTTTGCACAAGATTTTATGGAGATCTATAATGATGGATGGCAAAATTTCGCCAACTTTTCTCCAATAAAATTAGAGACGGTTATGGAAAGTTTTGAGCAGATGAAACTGATTATGGATCCAAAACTGATTTGGTTTGCCTACATCAATGAAGAGCCAGCCTCTTTTGTAGTGATGTTGCCTGATGCCAATTTAATGATCAAACCGTTGAACGGTAAACTTGATTTAATAGGAAAGATAAAGTTTATGTACAAAAAAATTACCGGTGTTAACAGAATGCGGGCAATTGTGATGGGCACAAAGCAGAAATTCCAAAAACACGGTTTAGAGTCAGCGATATTTATCAAGTTGAAAGAATATGTGATCCCAAAAAATCAGTATGATGAGTTGGAGCTTTCTTGGGTCGGCGATTTTAACGATAAAATGTTAGCTATCCATAGTGCTACCGGTTCTGTATTTGGGAAAAGACACGCTACTTTAAAATGTGATTTCTAACGAATTTTAATCAGGATAAAGCACAAAAAAAGCGTCTCAGGATTTTCCTGAGACGCTTTTTGCTTTAACAGTATCAAATTATTATGGATTTTTACTTCCTCCAGATTTTTTAACCGCAGCAGATTTACTGTTTGCAGCTTTATCATTTCTTGGTTTTGCAGTTTTTGTAGCAGGTTGTTTTATCGCTTTTGGAGCGTCTTTCTTTGCATCTTTAACCTCTGCTTCTGTTTCTTCAGTTTCCGCTTTTGGAGCTTCTTCTTCAAATAAAGGCAATTCTTTTAAGGCATGAAACCAGCTTACTATTTTTTTAATATCAGACGAATATACTCTCTGCTCATCATGGTCTGGCGCAACTTCAAAAAAGAAAGTACGTAACGCTTTGCCGTCTGCTTTTGGATCAGGAACGTTCTTAGCGTCTTTCATTTTCGCTAAAATATCCTTAAGCTTTAAATCCTCATCTTCTCCGTAAACAGTAATATCATCTAACGAAGCCAATTTAGCGGTAGAAATATTAACAATAGTTTTAGATTTTTGATCATCTAAACTTTCTAATATATAACCAGATTTATTCTGACCAATTAGTCTGTGCAATCCGGACTTACCGGAAACGGCAACAATTCCTACTAAATTCATAATTTTATATTAACCTTCAACTAAATCTATACTGATAATCTTATCGCCTTGCTTTATCGCATCAACCACGTCAACGTTTTCAATCACTTTACCAAAACAAGTATGGTTTCTGTCTAAATGCGCAGTATTGTTTCTGCTGTGGCAAACAAAAAACTGAGAACCACCAGTGTTTCTACCAGCATGCGCCATTGATAATACACCTCTGTCATGATATTGGTTTTCGCCACTCAATTCACAATCAATGTGGTAACCTGGGCCGCCAGAACCAGCTTTGTGTGCAGTTGCTTCTTCTTTTGACCATGGGCAACCACCTTGAATCACAAAATCTGGAAGAACGCGGTGAAAGCTCAATCCGTTATAAAAACCTTCTTTTGCTAGTTTTTTAAAATTTTCAACAGTTTTTGGGGCGTCGTTATCATAAAATTCAACGGTCATATCGCCTTTTGCAGTCTTTATTATTGCTTTGCTCATCTTTGATAGTTTAATTAAGAAATGCAAAATTAATAAAATTTTCTGCCTAGCTAAACGTTTTGGTGCATTATCCTTATTTTTAGAAAAATGAAAGCAAAATACATACTCTTCCTCCTCTTTTTTTTATCGCTAAAAACCTTTGCATCGTCCATATTGATACCGATGGATGAAAGCCAAAGGAATCATTTGAAGGCGTATGGACTTGCATTTTATACTTTAAAAAATAACCTAGAGGTTGATTGGTTGCTGAATTATAAGGGAGGAAGTTTTTTGATCGTTTATAATCAAAAGATAGAATCGGAATTAAAAATCAGAGGAATTAGTTATGATGTAATTGCAGATGCAAAAGTTACCGCCATATTGACCCAAATTAGTCAGCCTGAGGTTAACATGGATATTGTAAAGCTAGAAAAAGCGCCTAAAATTGCGGTTTATTCGCCAAAAAGCAAATTGCCCTGGGATGATGCCGTAACCATGGTACTCACTTATGCAGAAATACCTTACGATGTGGTTTATGATGACGAAGTAATTGGAGGCAAGTTACCCGAATACGATTGGTTGCATTTACACCACGAGGATTTTACGGGGCAATATGGCAGGTTTTGGGCAAACTACAGAGGTGCAAGCTGGTATCAGGATGACGTTAACAATCAAGAGACGCGGGCCAAGAAATTGGGTTTCAATAAGGTTTCGGAGATGAAATTGGCGGTAGCGCAAAAGATTAGCGGTTTTTGTAGCGGAGGTGGTTTTCTGTTTGCGATGTGCTCTGGTACAGATAGTTTTGACATTGCTTTAGCTGCTACTGGAGTTGATATTTGTGAACGGATGTTCGATGGCGATGCCGCCGACCCAAATGCACAGTCTAAATTGGACTTCAACAAAACCTTTGCTTTTCAAAACTTCCAGTTGGATTTAAACCCGATGAATTACGAGTTTTCTAATATTGACGTAACGCAAACAAGACAAATAGAAAGGACGCGTGACTATTTTACGCTGTTCGATTTTTCCGCCAAATGGGACGTTGTGCCAACAATGCTGACGCAAAACCATGAGAAAGTACTGAAAGGCTTTATGGGACAAACCACTGCGTTTAAGTCGGGGCTGATTAAACCAGACGTTTTGGTAATGGGCGAACTAAAATCTGCTGGAGAAGCAAGATACATCCACGGGCAATACGGTAAAGGGCAATGGACATTCTACGGTGGGCATGACCCAGAGGATTATCAACATTTAGTGGGCGACCCTCCTACTGACTTAAGTTTATACCCTAACTCGCCGGGCTATCGATTAATATTAAATAATATTCTATTTCCGGCAGCAAAAAAGAAAAAGCAGAAGACTTAGGCTTGTGGCAAAAATGAATTTCGATTAACATAAGAACGCCTTTTTAGATACATCGTCAAGCTAGGGCTCAATATTTCCGTACAAATCATCATGAAATGACATAAATTAATTCAAATAACTGGGAATAATTATGATATAAAAAAGTGTCAGGTTGAAAGGTTGCCATCCCGTGTCTCCCTCTTGAGGGAGAATTAAAGAGGGAGGTCGATCGGTTTGATTTACAAAATCAGTTCTTTAAAAACGGTTTAACCTCCCCCAGCCCCCTATAAAAATTGAGACCTGTAAAATGGCTTTAAAAACCTTAACCTAATTCGGGTATTGACATTGTGTGTTATCTTAAAACATATCCACATTTAGGTATTTATCCACCTTATCTAAAGCCTTGCTTTAAATTATCGAAATTGGCCTATTATGGCTGTTTCTATAACATTAGTACGATACAGGAAGTTATTTGTACCCCTCGCTTTTATGGCGATGGCATTGCACAGAGTGCCGCTTTACTTCACAAAGAAATGCACTTTCTGGAAGCTTTTAGGCTGCGGAAAAAACGGAACTTTTGATATAAACCCAGATTTTCAACAATGGGGTTTATTAGCCGTTTGGGAAGATGAAAGTGACTTCAATAAATTTCTTCAAACTTCTATTATTTCAAAATGGTGGAATGTACTTTGCACCGATCAATCTACCATACTTTTGCAACCTATTGCCGCCCATGGAAAGTGGAGTGGAGACCAACCTTTTGGAAGCCCTAAGAACATTACATCAAACGGTAAAATTGGTGTGTTAACTCGAGCTACAATCAGGCCATCCAAACTAAAAAGATTCTGGAAAAACGTTCCTCCAGTCGCTTCAATTATGGGTGATGCAAAAGGCTTTATTACTTCTATAGGAATTGGCGAAGCGCCGTTTTTTATGCAGGCTACTTTTTCGATTTGGGAAAGCCCAGAAGACGTAATTAAGTTTGCATACAAAGATGCAGAACATGCAAAAGTGGTAAAGCTGACCAGAGACGAAGACTGGTATAGCGAAGAGCTTTTTGCCCGTTTCAATATTATTTCCGTTACCGGAAATCTGATTAAAATTTAAGGATCCCCATCTGTTTCGTTGAGTTTTCAAAAACAGCTTAGTGTATTTAAATATAAAATTCTAATTAATAAATCGAACATAAATGAGAGTCGTTGCCGAATTACCCCACCCAGATTGTAAGATTACCATCTTTTCCATGAACAATAAATACATTATCAAGTTTGAGCAAGGCACAATAGAACAGACCTATAAATTGGCAGAGATGGACATTTTGAACGGTATAGATGGCGTGTTTGAAATCATCGACGAAGCCTTTATCCAATCGGTGGTAGCAAATTTTAAGCTGATGAGAGCCGAATTTATAAGTGCATACAATAGGTACAACTAGCTGTTTAAGTATGAATATTTAAATAGTTAATAAATAGGTATTTATATATTTTAATAATTCTATACAGAATAATATTTTGTATACTTACATTCAGCAAAATTAAAACACCTAGCAATTTACAAGTAAATATTTAAATGAATTACATTATCTTAATGAATTACAATAGGTTAACAACCTAAACAGAATTAAATTTTGATTCAAAAAATCGCAGAATTAATGGATGGACTATCATTTTTTTAAGTGTTTTATTAAATAGCCAGAAGAAGTTTAACAGTTCAATAAAATGGGAAATTCGTAAGTATATTAACCATCGTATTTCATCCAATGCTGGATAAAATGCATTGCAGTTTCATTAATGAGACGCTACCTATTCGCAAAAAGCAGATACAAAGATTGTACTGTAGCATGCAGAACTTAAAGTCACATTTAATCGTCAAACTGAAAACAAAAATCTTATTTCCAAAAACAAACAAAGATACTTAGTGTATTTTATATTAAATTTTTATAAACTCAAATCAATCAACTCTAATTTTTTAATCGGTAGAAAACAACATTTTAAATGCCTAACAAAAACATATATCTCGTCCGCCATCCCGAAGTTTATAACCCAAACAAATTATGTTACGGACAATCAGACATGCCTTTGGAAGAAAATTTCACGGTAGCTTTTGATTGGATAAAAGACAGATTGAATTTAAATAATGAAGCTAGATTTTACAGCAGTCCGCTGAGGCGGTGTGCCAAGTTAGCAAGTTATTTAAGCGATGGAAATTTCATCACAAATGACCTGATTTCAGAGGTAAATTTTGGCACCTGGGAAATGAAAGAGTGGTCTGGAATTCCTGCCAAAGAATTGGAGAATTGGCAAAAAGATTTCTTGAATTACAAAGTAAAAAAAGGCGAGTGTTTTGCCGATGTTTACGAACGTTCGGTTGAGTTTTTTGAGGACGTATTGGATAAAGGCGATGAAGAGACTTTGGTAGTAATTACCCATGCCAGTGTAATCCGCTGTATCGTTTCTTATGTTTTAGACTTCCCATTGGAAAACGTATTCAACCTGCAAATTGACTATAGTAGTATTTCTAAAATTACATACAAGGAAGAACTGGATGTAAGCAGTGTAGCATTTTTAAACCTGACGGCCGACAATTTGAAGCTCCCGGTTAAAGATTAGTCAATTTTAATGGTACTGCCCTTTCCGTCTTCACTGATAATAACATTTGCCATATTCGGGAATAGGCCGTTCTCCACAACGCCTGGAACTGCGTTCATTCTTTCAGAAAGTTCTGCTGGGTTTTCAATTTTATCAAACTTACAATCCACAATGTAATTTTGGTTATCCGTAATCAATAACTCCCCATCCTTTGATCGCAATTTTGGCTCACAGCCCAGTGCTTTAAGCTGAAAAATTGTAATTTCCTTTGCGAATGGTGTAATTTCCACAGGGACAGCGAAACTCCCTAAATATTCAGAACCTTTGGCCGCATCAGCGATAATCACATAAAATTCTGTTACCGACGCAATAATTTTTTCTCGCAACAACGCTGCTCCGCCTCCTTTTATCAAATTTTTGTGGGTGTCAAACTCATCAGCGCCATCTATGGTCACGTCAATCTTTACTACATCTTCAATCGGCAATAGCGGGATGTTCAGCGAATTGGCTAACTCTTCGGTCGCTTTTGAAGTCGGTACACCTTTGATCTTAAGTCCGTTTTTTACCATCTCGCCAATTTTCATGATGGCAAAGTAAGCAGTAGAACCAGTCCCAAGCCCTACTACCATTCCGTCTTTGATATATGTTGTGGCTTCTTCGCCAACTAATTGTTTTGGATTCATATCTTATTAAGCTAAAAGCCTAAGGCTGAAGGCGAAAAGCTCCTTTAAAGACCTAAACCCAACTGGCAAAAGACTGTTTATTATTTATTTCTTGATTTTACAACGCAAGCGTCATCTTTAGTATATCATACGATTTCCCATGGTAATCAATCTGAAAATCGTTTTCCACAAAGCTAAAGCCATATTTAAGGTAGCACTTTTCTGCTTTTAAATTCCCACCTAACAAAAATAAATCCATCTGCCGGATACTTAACCTTTCTCTCGCTTTTTCATTCAACAACCGAATCAACTCTTGCCCAAGTCCTTTTCCTCTTTGCTCGCTTTCGCCGATGATTAAATGACCCAACCTTGCAGAGAATTTATCTTGCGGGATAATCTCGCCGTAAGCTATTGGTTTTGAGTTACCATCGACCGCCATGTAAATCAATCGATTGGGGTATTTTTCTATGTAACTCGTTAGTTGTTCTTCAGTAAGTGGATATTCAAACCCGATTCCTGCAAAATTGAGCATTGTAACTTCATCGGTTATCCAGTTTATTAGAGTCTGAAAGTCTGATTGTTGAAAAGGGATTAATTTCAATTTTTTAATATCCTGAGAATTTAACACGAGAAGCTTTGACGTAATGACCTATTTGTTAGATATTTGTCCCAAAGGGATGCCTGCGGCACTATCGTTCAACATGACAAAGTTTTTTAAACCATGGTTATGAATCATTGATTGATATCTCAAGTTTCAAAACTTTACCATGTTCACTTAGCGTACCGCAAACTTATTTATGAAACGTCTCCTATCGTCGATTGGAGAGTTCTACAATTCCTAAGAACTAATGACCGATGACTAATGAACTAAAAATATCTCGCTCAACATGCCTAATGACTAACTAGCCACCTCTTCAGAACTAACTGGTCTCCCGTTTTTAAAAGCCTTCCTAGTGCTCAAACCCAGCAACTCAAACATTGCCATATCATCTTTAAAGTCTGGGTTTGGCGTGGTCAATAATTTGTCACCAGCAAAAATAGAGTTAGCACCTGCCATAAAACAGAAAGCTTGCTCTAAAATGCTCATTTCGTTTCTGCCTGCTGACAAACGCACTGCGCTTTTTGGCATAATAATTCTTGCGGTGGCAATCATGCGCACCATTTCCCAAATCTCAATCCTAGGTTGATCTGCCAATGGCGTTCCTTTTACAGGAACTAAAGCATTTACCGGTACAGATTCTGGGTGTTGTGGCATATTCGCTAAAACCTGCAACATGGCAACCCTATCGGCAACCGTTTCGCCCAACCCAATAATCCCACCACTACAAACCGTCAAATTTGCTTTACGCACATTTTCAATAGTTTGCAACCTGTCGTCAAAAGTACGGGTTGAAATAATACGGCTATAATCTTCTTCAGAAGTGTCTAAATTATGGTTGTAAGCATATAAACCAGCATCGTAAAGTCGCTGCGCTTGGTGTGCATTCAGCATCCCCAAAGTACAACAAACCTCCATATCCATTCCGTTAACTGCTGTTACCATGTCAATGACTTTGTCAAAGTCACGGTTGTCACGTACTTCACGCCAAGCAGCACCCATACACAAGCGTGATGCACCACCGTCTTTAGCTTTTTGCGCTAAGTCAATCACTTCCTCCACCTTCATCATCGACTGCACTTCCACATCCGTATGGTAACGGGCTGCTTGTGGGCAGTACGAACAATCTTCGGGACAACCCCCTGTTTTAATGGAGATTAAAGAGCTTATTTGAACTTCTGAATAATCCTTATTCTCACGGTGTATAGTTGCAGCCTCGTAAACCAAATCTAAAAAAGGCTTGTTATAAATAGCTGAAATTTCTTCTTTGGTCCAGTTGTGTTTTGTTTGCATTTTTAAGTTTTAAAAAGTCCATGGACAATGGTCGATAGTCCATCGACAAATATCTTGTTAATTATTTAAAGCAATTATAATAATAATTTAGAGGCTAAGCCCAATAAAAGTAAAAATCCGAATACATCGGTAAAAGTAGTAATAATGATGGAGGATGCAATTGCAGGGTCAATTCCCACTCGTTTTAAAATTAATGGTATTCCAGCGCCAGTGATTCCTGCAATCAATAAATTTCCCGTCATCGCTATAAAAATAACTAAGCCTAATAAAGGCTGTTCGTCATAAAAATAGGCAAACAGAAAAACAATCAATCCAGTTACAGCACCATTAATTAGTCCAACGGTAAGCTCCTTCATTACAGTCTTATAAGCTTGGTTATCTGTTAAATCACTTAAAGTAATTCTACGTATGGTTACTGCTAAAGCTTGAGTGGCTGCATTACCGCCCATGCCCGCAATAATTGTCATATAACCGGCGAGTACCACAATCTTGGTTACTGTAGGTTCAAAATATCTAATGACAGATGAGGCCAAAAAAGCAGTTCCCAAATTCAATATCAGCCAAGGCAACCGTGATTTTACGGCCTCAATCCAGTTACCGCTCAATTCTTCATCCTCAGAAACACCAGAAAACTTTAAAATATCCTCTGTGCTTTCCTCTTCCATTACGTCAATAACATCATCAAACGTAACCCTACCCAGCAAACGCATGTTCACATCCACCACCGGAATACTGGTTAAATTGTACTGAGAAATCAAATCTGCAACCTCTTCTTGATCGGTGCTGGCTTTTACGTAAACGAAATCAGCGTTTACCAAATCAGAAACCTTTGCGTTTGCTTTGGCTTTAATAATGTCTTTTAAAGAAACGATGCCTTGCAAAACATCTGTATCGTCCACCACATAAATGGTGTAAAACTCTTCAATCTCCTCACTTTGCAGGATAATTTGGTCTATCGCCTGTGTTTTGGACATATCCGCACCCACTTTGATCACTTGGGTGTTCATCAAACCGCCGGCGGTATCTTCGGCATAGGTCATCAGGTTACGAATATTTACCGCATCTTCCTTATCCAGATCCTCTAAAATCTCATGCTGATCGTCAACATGCATTTGCGAGATAATATCCGTAGCATCGTCATAATCCAGCTCTTCAACAATCTCCTGCCGTTTTGCTGGTGCTAAATCAAACAATAAATCTTCTGGATGCGACTCGTGGCTCATTTCAGAAATAATTTCTGAAGCCATCTCAATCGGCAATATATTGATAATCCGCTTTTGATCTTCTAATGAGATCGACTCGAATAAAATAGCGATTTCTGAGGCGTGATAATCCTCAACCAATAAAAGAAGTTCCTGCTCATCTCCCTCTAACGCCTGTTTTATCTTAAATACGTCGGATTTATCTATGTCGAAAGATTGCATGGAGCGAAATTAAATTTTATGGTTTAGAAAACTGCATTTTTTAAGAGATTAATTGACCTTAATTCAGTATTTGTTTTTTATTTTTCTTAAACGATACGAATTTCATCAATCTTAGTTTATCAATCTCATGTCAAGAGACCTTAATTAAGCCCCAAAAAACCAACATCTGATGAAATTATCAAAATAATATTTTGTTTTTAAAGCAATTCAACCTTATATTAGCAATATCATTTGGTTGAGATACCAAAATCAATTCCCCTTCACAACGGGTCTTGGTTTATAAAGAAGTGGCGAGAGATTAGGCTCACAGACCCGCTGGCAACCCTTAGCAAAAAAGAGAAGGTGCCAAGTCCTAGCCCGAAAGGGGGATATAAATTTTAAAGACATGATCAAAAAAAGCATTACATTTCAAAAAATCACCTTATCAAAAGGTATCCAAAGCGAATCGCGTCAACTAGGCTCTCCTATTGGTATGTGTTTTTGCATGTGTTAATTTTTTGTTGGCTCAAGGCCGATTCAGAATTACACATCCATTCAATTAATTTCAATTATTCATCTCTAAAACATCAAAAAAAATGTCAACAGAATCCCAAAAATTTGAAACTTTACAAATACACGCCGGTCAAGAGCCAGACCCAACAACAGGTTCAAGAGCGGTGCCTATTTACCAAACCACTTCGTTTAACTTCAAAAACTCTGAACACGGAGGAAATCTTTTTGCGTTAAAAGAGTTTGGAAACATCTACACCCGTATCATGAACCCAACTACGGATGTTTTCGAGAAAAGAATTGCTGCGCTTGAAGGCGGAGTTGCTGCGGTTGCTACAGCATCAGGCTTGGCAGCTCAGTTTTTAGCTTTAAACAATTTTTTAGAAGCCGGAGACAATTTTGTAACCAGTCCATATTTATACGGCGGAACTTACAACCAATTTAAAGTTGCGTTCAAAAGATTAGGTATTGAAGTAAGATTTGCAGAAAGCGATAAAGCTGAAAGCATTGAGAAGCTGATTGACAGCAACACCAAAGCGATTTTTGCAGAAACCATTGGTAACCCAGAATTTAGCGTTCCAGATTTTGAAGGAATTGCAGCCGTAGCTAAAAAACACGATATCCCATTTGTGGTTGATAATACTTTTGGTGCAGGTGGTTATTTGTTTCGTCCATTAGAACATGGTGCGAACGTGGTTACAAGTTCGGCAACAAAATGGATTGGCGGCCATGGAACCAGCGTTGGCGGGATCATAGTTGATGGTGGAAACTACAATTGGGGCAACGGGAAATTCCCACAATTCTCTGAACCAGCGGAAGGCTACCATGGCTTAGTTTTCAATGATGTT
>JBBSTQ010000050.1:0-13094 GCA_038235745.1 Sphingobacteriales bacterium | reverse complement strand
TTGTAGCCCCGTAAAAGGAACATACAAAGGTACATCAAAACACAAGTTGGAGGTAAAGGTGCTGGTTGCTTATGAAAACGATAAGCTCCCCGATTTAGAAGATACCGAGGGTGATTCTATCATACAGGATGCTCCGTTAAACTCCTACCAACAATTTATGGAAATGCAACAGCAACAGTAAACACCGCGTTTTGTTGAGTGCTGTCCGATAGCTATCGGACGAAACATCTCGAAAATAGGTTTAAAATACCACCAAGTGACTCCTTTAAGCAATATGAAGACATTGCTTGTGAGATTTCTCGTACCTCGAATCCGATAGCTATCGGATGACGGCGTGGAGAAAAAACGGTTAACTTAATGACATTGAAAGAGATGGTTCTGCCACTATCGTTAGCATGATGGATAGGCTATTCTTTCTTTTAAGAGACTTCATAAGTTCACAAAATTTCTGAAGTCTGCTTTTTATCATGATTACCCCCTTCGCTACTTTTTTCCTTTCAAATTATCAATAATCGTTTTCAAAATAGACCTAGTACTTGGCGACCACCATTGCTTCAGCATCACATCTAAAGTTTCGGTTTGGTCTTCGTTCATTTTTTTGATCAAACTACTACGCAGATTCAGTTTGGTTTGTTGCCAAGTGGTTTGTTCCAGTTGCAAATAAGTTTTCATTTTCTTTAACGCAAGCGTCATCAAAGAATCTATATGACTGGAAGCATCTACTAAACCCACAGTTTTGGCATCTTCAACACCCATTAGTTTACCTTCTAATAAATAGCGGTAGGCGTTCGCTTTACCAATCCAAAAAGCATAAAGCTCAAAAATACTGTCTGGCACTATAATCCCCACGGGCACTTCATTTAAACCGATAATAAATTCGCCCTCTGCCATTACCCGATAATCAGAGCAAATGGCTAAAACACAACCACCGGCAGGGCTATGTCCGCTAATTGCAGAAATTAAAGGTTTCTTAAACGAAGTCAGTATTTTCACTAAGTCCAAAAACTTAGTCCAAAAGGTTTTCATTTGCGCTTCATCATAATCATAAAGCGCAATTAAATCTAGGCCGGCGGTAAAAAAGCCCGGTTTGCCAGTTAAAACCACCCCAAGTATATTAGTGTCTTGTTCAATGCTTAAGATTATTTTTTTTAATTCATCTAGCATCTGCTCATTCATTGCATTAGATTTTCCTCTATCTAAAGCAATTATTGCAACACTGTCTTGTATCGTAATTTTTAACGTTTCCATTTTTAGCGTTTTTGGGTTAAATTATAGCTGCTGACCGATCTAGCAAGATGGCCATTTAAATCTGTACCTTCAAGTACTATTCGGTAGTTTCCTGTATTGTCGCCGTTATAAAAACTCACATTTGCGTTTCCTAAGCTGTCTGTAATAATATTAGGATTCCAGTAAACGGTAGTTCGTAAATCCGCAACATTGGTATTTAACTTGGGGTCTGCATAGTTTGGCACATAAAACTCTTTTCCTCTAAATAAACCAACAGGGCGATATGTAACAACACCCGGAACATAAACATTGCTTACATAGCCTGGTTTGCCTCTTTTTGTGTTGATGATAATAATACCACCACCACCACGACTTCCATAAATTGCAGTATAAGCGATGGTTTTTAAAATCTCAATAGATTCCACATCCTGAATGGGAATGGTATTTAAAAAATCTGGCTCAACGAAAATCCCATCCAAAATGATTTGGGCTTGTTGTCCTCTAATCATTGCAACACCATTAGTAATCATCAAACCGGCAACTCTACCTTGTATCGCCTGTTCAATGGAGAAAGAACCTTCCAAATCTTTTTCTGTGAATACCCTGTCGGCATTGCCAGATCCGTTTAGATTATTAGAGTTTTCTACTTCAGGCTTTCTATCAACAACAACCACTTCTCCCAGTAAAATTGATCGATTTACGATGCCGTTTCTAAGCCATTCTTCGTACTGTGACTTACTGTTCTTCAAATAGGCCGTCATAGAGTCATTGATGTTTACCGTTAAGTCTTCGTTATTGTTTTTTGAAACCACCGGAAACGAACTATTATAAAGCTCAATGTCAACTCCTTTTCTTCCTCGTTCATTTCTCGCTTGCACCACAAAACGGGTACTATCCGGAAAGTAAAGACTATCCACCATAAATTCCCCCAAAGCGTTGGTTTTGGTTTGGATTAAAAGCGGGTTTTTGCCCGATGAAAAAATGGTTACCGTACCGTTTTCAACAGGTTTATCTCTGCCTTGGGTCACTCTTCCGCTGATGCTCAACGTTTTTTCTGGTTTAAAAGCAAACTGCTTACCCATACTCAGGTTTTGCCAGTTAAATCTTCGCCAACCTTGCGTAAGCATCAATAAATCGACAGCCATAGTTTTATCGGCATTGCTGTTGTTGAAATAATAATTCGGGTTTTCTACGTATCCTTTAATATCAGAGGTAAGCAAAAGATTTGTAAAAATAGTTTCCTCCTCGTCCACGGGTGTGTTTACTTTACCGGCATCTACAACTGACATTGAGAATGCCCCTCTTATTGGCTTGCCACTAAGGTCAAGTGATTGAACCGCTAATTTTACCTTACTTCTTTGCGTATAAGTTGCTTTGTCAGATTTAACTATCAAACTTAAGGTATCTGTAGCAACAGGTGCCACAAAAATTAACCGTTCGGCCAAGGGTTGTAAGTTTTCATCAAACAAAGTGATTTGATTAATTCCAGCTCTAAATCGGTTACGGTCTAGCATTGCGGCAAACGTTAACGACGATAATTTGGTTTTTGCCGTGTAAAGCACATTGCCATTGTTTTGCGCTATTACCGTTACTTCCTTATTCAAGTTTTTTTCTAAGAATGGCTTGTTAACAGCGACTTTTACAAACACACTGTCTCCTTCCAAATTATTTACGCTCAAAACAATACCTTCCGGTTTTGCATCAGGTAACTTAAAGGTTTTTTCCAATCCGTCATCAAATTTCACAACCGCTTGGTAAGTTTTCCCAACAGTAGGCACAAAAGAAAATACACCCATTCCCAGATGCTTACTAGCAAGCAAAGCCGTTTTTTTTCCGGTATCATCCTGCACATATCCAGAAATCGGTTTACCCAAACCATCCGCCCCTACAGCCTTAAAAGCCACTCTGCTTCGTATATCCACAACCGAATAACCTCCTTCTGGAAAAAACTGAACATCGATAGCGTTTGAGGTATTCTTAATAGGAATAGTTTTTTCTACAACGGTGCCTTTAGCAAGTTCAATAGATACGTTGATACGTCCGTTATTGCTTAAGAAAGGTTTGTTATTACTAAAGTCGAGTGTGACGTCTCCTTTTTCATCCGTTTTTATTTTCCCTTTAGAGATTGTACGGTCTTCTAAAACCACATTATAGGTAACTTCTTTGTTAGCATAAGGAAAGCCATCTATATTGCTAAAGTTTATCTCAGAACTTACTTTTTCATTGGTGCCGTCTTTGCTGAAACTATAATTAGCCTTTGTGATCAGCTGGTTTGTCCATGCGTTACCTATTTTAACTGTTTTTTCGTAAAAAAAAGACGAGTCGTAATTGCGCATCCAAGTTGTGTAGGCTCTTATTCTGTAATTGCCTTCTGTTATAGAATCTTTAAGCTCGAAATTGCCCCAGCCCAAACCTGAAACTAGTGGCAAGCGCAATGTTTTTTTTACCGAATCTTTTGCATCAATTAAATCAACGTAAAGGATGTTGCTTTTTGGCGTCGGTGTTAAAGTTTTAGCATCAACCACGTAGGCTTTAAGCCAAATATGATCGCCTACTGCGTAGTAAGGTTTGTCAGTATGTAGGTAAACTTTCTCCTGTGTGTTTTCCTCAAAGTATTTCTCAAAATTTGCTAATAGCTTGGTTAAAGAATCATCAGTAGCTACAAACCCGAATATAGAAAGCGAACTGATTAGAACAAGTGAAATAAGGGATAACTTCTTAGTCTTCATTTAGGTGGGATGATATTTTCGTGATAGAGTTTAAATTTAAAAAGCCTCTTTGCAGGAAGCTTTGTTAAATGCTATTAAAATTGATTTTTCCACATCATACTTTCTACCGGTTTGGTAGTTTTGTTGTTGTATTTTGCGTCTCCTTTAGTATTGTATAGGATTTCTATCTCGCCTTCAACCACAAAATAAATGAGTTGCCCAATTGGCATTCCGGCGTAGATTTTAACTGGTTGCGTTGCCGATATTTCCAATGTCCAGGTGTTACAGAAACCCACATCGCCTTTACCAGCTGTTGCGTGGATATCAATACCCAACCTGCCGGTGCTTGATTTACCTTCTAAGAATGGCACATGTTTGTGAGTCTCCGTATATTCTAACGTAACACCTAAATATAAAGTGTTGGGTTGCAGCACAAAACCTTCTTTCGGAATCTCAAAATGCGCTATTTTATTATGCTGTTTTGCGTCTAATTCTCGGTTGGTGTAGCAAGCCAAGTATTTCCCTAAGTGAACATCGTAAGAATTTGTGCCTAAACAATTTCGGTCAAAAGGTTCAATTACAATAGTGCCGGCTTCAATCTCTTTTAAAATTAGTTGGTCAGAAAGTATCATGCTTTATTTTTGATAATCCCTAAATTATAATTAATTTAAAATAAATTCGGCAATAAATTATAATTTTAACGATGCCCATCAGTTTTTATCAAGATATTAATCCAGATACTGCCATCGCTTTATGGAAAATTACCGAGAGTGTGGCTAATTTGGAGGGACAATTGCAACTAAAAGAGCATGAATTACAGACTCTAAAATCTTTAGGGAAAGAAAAAAGAAATTTGCATTGGTTGGCAACTAGGGTGTTGATGCGCAAGATGCTCAGCACAAATGAATATATTGATTGCCGAACAGATGAGAATGGAAAGCCGTTTTTAGCAAACCATCCTCATCACATATCCTTAAGTCATTCTTATGGTTATGCTGCCGTAATGGTAAGCAAAACCCGGAAGGTAGGTATTGATATAGAGGTGATAAAAACAAAAATAGAAAGGGTACAAGCGAAATTTTTGTGTAACGATGAGTTAGCTTTCATTGGCGAACAAGATAGAATAGAAAAACTTTATGTATGCTGGTGCGCCAAGGAAGCCTTGTATAAATTGAACGGAAAAAAGGAGACTTCTTTTAAGGACCATATTCGCTTATCCAATTTTGAATTTAAAGAAGAGGGAAGCCTGAACGCAAGAATTGAGAAAGACAACCGCTCGAAAAAATACACCGTGAACTTCAAGAAATTTGAGGATTATATGTTAGGATATGTGTGCGAATGATAAAAAATAAAAAAGTAGTTTTTGAGGATTGGGGCTTGACAGATTATCAAGAAGCTTGGGATAGGCAAGAACAGATTTTTTCTGAAGCCGTAGCAATCAAGAGTTTTAACAGAAACAACCCCGACGAAGAACAACAGACTACAAACACGTTGGTTTTTGTAGAGCATCCGCATGTTTATACTTTGGGAAAAAGTGGCAAACCCGAAAACCTATTACTTAACGAAAATCAGTTAAAAGAAAAAGAAGCAACTTATTACAAAATCAACAGAGGCGGAGATATAACGTATCACGGCCCCGGGCAGTTAGTTGGTTACCCGATTTTGGATCTTGATAATTTTTTTACAGATATCCATTTATATCTCCGCACTTTAGAGGAAGCGGTAATTCTAACTTTAAAGGATTACGGAATTGTTGCTGGTCGTTATGCAGGATTCACAGGTGTTTGGCTGGATCCCGATAACGAAAAAGCCCGAAAAATTTGCGCTCTGGGCGTTCGTTGCAGCCGTTGGGTGACCATGCATGGATTCGCGTTCAATGTAAATGCTGATTTACGTTACTTCAAAAATATAGTGCCTTGTGGCATTGACGATAAAGATGTGACGTCAATGCAACGTGAGCTTGGGTACTTGGTTGATATGAAGGAGGTTAAGGAGGTGTTGAGGAAACATATTGCGGTGCTTTTTGAAATGGAGATGATATGAAGTTGATAGGCTTTATTTGAATTAGAATGTTCTCAGAATAAACTAACTGAAATGATGAATTCACACTCCACAAAAAAAGCCTGTAATTTTCATCACAGGCTTACTTAATTATTTTTTAAACCTTAAAGTTTAATTTCTTCTTCTTTTGCACTCAAAAAATGGAATTCTGTTAAATGGTAAGATGGAACCGCTTTAACTTTTATCCACTGGTTGTATTTAAAGAACCATTTCATTTGCAAAGAAACCATCCCTTTTTTAATAAATGCATCAATAAACGGATGTACACACAAAGTAATGCCTTTTTCCGCTTGCTCATTTAGCACATAGTCCAAATTGGCTACTACATCATCTAATAAAACGATGCTTGCCTTAATTTCACCAGTACCCTCGCAACTTGGGCATTTTTCGTTGGTTACAATATTCATCTCTGGGCGTACCCTTTGACGAGTGATTTGAACCAATCCAAATTTACTTGGAGGTAAAATAGTATGCTTTGCTCTATCTAAAAGCATTTCAGATTTCAGATAATCAAACAAATCTTTACGATTTGGAGCTTTGTGCATGTCAATAAAATCGACCACCACAATACCGCCCATATCACGCAATCTTAACTGACGAGCAATCTCTTTTGCAGCTTCCTTATTAACCATGAAAGCATTTTCTTCCTGATTTTCTGGACTAGCTGTACGGTTACCGCTGTTTACATCAATTACATGTAATGCTTCTGTGTGTTCAACCACTAAATAAGCACCACCAGCTAAGTTTACGGTTCTACCGAAAGAGCCTTTAATCTGCTTTTCAATACCGAAGTGCTCAAAAATTGGCTCCTTACCTTTGTACATCTTCACAATTTTCTCCAATTCTGGAGAAATCTCGTGTACATAAGATTTTACTTCTTCGTAAATGGCAACGTCATCCACATAAACATTTGAAAACTCATCGTTCAATAAGTCTCTCAAAATAGTAGACGCTCTTCCCATTTCTCCTAAAATCCGTTTTGAAGGATCCGTGGTGGGCAACTTTTTCATCAAAGTTTCCCATTTAGAAATTAGGTCGAGTAAATCTTTTTGTATTTCGCCAACGCCCTTATGTTCTGAAACAGTACGGATAATCACACCAAAATTGGCTGGCTTAATGCCCTCCACAATTTTCTTAAGGCGTGTTCTTTCTGTATTACTCCTAATCTTTTTTGAGATAGAAATCACATCAGAAAACGGCACCAATACCACAAATCTGCCCGCAATAGATAAATCTGAACTTAAACGAGGGCCTTTTGTAGAAATAGGCTCTTTAGCAATCTGTACAGGTAATAACTGATTTTTAGTTAAAAGCGCAGAAATTTTTCCACCCTTATCAATATCAGGTTCTTTCTTAAAGTGATCTAATAAATGATCCTTATAAGAATTTCCTCTTACTTGCTTATTAAGTTTTAGTAAAGATTGTACTTGCGGTCCTAGGTCTAAATAATGCAGAAAGGCATCTCTCTCGTACCCAACATCAACAAAAGCGGCGTTTAAACCGGGCATAATCTTTTTGATTCTACCCATATAAATATCGCCAACAGCATAACTGTTGTCAAGTTGTTCTTTGTTGAGTTCTACGAGTTGCTTGTCTTGCATTAATGCAATTGTCACCCCACTAGAGGTTGAATTGATAATTAACTCCTTTACCAACAGCTACTTTTTTAGAAAAAGATTGCAACAAAACAATCTTTTTAATCAACAAAGAAAAAATATGAAACAAAACATTTGCACCCAATTTGTCGAGTGCAAATGTTTTAAAAGCTAAAAGCTCCTAATCTATTTTTTCTTAGTCTTGTGTCTGTTTTTTCTCAAGCGTTTTTTGCGCTTGTGGGTAGCCATTTTATGTCTTTTTCTTTTTTTACCGCTTGGCATAATATTGAAATTTAATGTTTTATTGAATATTTTTAATTATTTAACTCTTTGATCTTACGATCAACAAATTCTGATAAACTTGGGTCTGCCGCTAATTCTTTGCTTTTTTGATAAGCTATAATTGCCTCAGATTTTTGTCCTAAATTTTCATAGCTGGTTCCTAAATAAAACCAAGCTTCTGGCGTAGCCTTAACATTGATTACCGTCCTAAACCTATCAACAGCTTTTTGGAACTGACCTGATTTCATAGAAAACATGCCCAAATTCATATTAGCTTTTTGATTGTTTGGATCCTGCTTAACCACACCTAGCAACAACTGAATGCCTTGCATTGGATTTTGCGTTCCGCTTACATAAGCAACACCTAAACCGGTTTTAGCATCTAAACTAGTTGAATCTAATGCCAAGGCTTTGTTGTAAGCTCCGATAGCTTTGTTTACCAATCCTACCGTAACCGTACTGTCGCGGTAATTTTGATAACCTTCTGTAAAGCGATCTCCTGTAATAATCCAGTTTGCGTAACTAGGTTGTGCTTTTGCCACATCTTCGTAGTAGAAAGCAGCTGCCGCTGGCTGATTTACATCATCCCACTTGCTAGCAAGTTGCTTCTGTAAATCAACTTTTTTATCTCCGTCAGCAGATTTCGCTTCTTTTTCAAGCTTCTCAATGTCCGCGGCTAAATTTGCGCTAATCATCTGTTTTGAAACAGACAACACAGCATCGGCCTCTACTTCTTTTGCATCACCAGTATTACTGGCTGTAGCGGTAGATTGCATTCCAGCTGTTCCGGCTTCTTCCTGTTTTACTAACCCTTTGATATCTAAACTATACAAGCCAACCATCAGTACTGCTACTAATCCTATTACGATGTATTGTTTAGTGTTCATCATGGTTTTACGCAGTTACTTTATTGCCAGTTTTTACTTTATCAACAAATACTTTAGCTGGTTTAAAGCTAGGTACAAAATGTTCTGGGATAATAATTGCAGTATTTTTTGAAATATTTCTTGCAGTTTTTTCGGCTCTCTTTTTAACTACAAAGCTACCAAAACCTCTTACATAAACATTTTCTCCACCTACCATAGCGCCTTTAACTACTTTAAAGAACGCTTCAACAGTTTCTTGTACATCCACCTTCTCTATTCCGGTTTTGCTAGCAATTTCTGCTATAATTTCTGCCTTTGTCATTTGATCTATTTTCTTTTAAAATTTATTACGTTGTGCAAAGATTTGGGGTTGCAAAAGTATCTCTTTTAGTTGAATTTGCGAAATGAATAACTAATTTTTTATTTCAACTCGTTATTAAACAACATTTAAGCAATTTTGCACCACTCAATTTTTACAATAAACTGAATAAATGACCTTTAACAAAGAGCTAAATAGCTGGTACAGAAACAATAAAAGAGACTTACCATGGCGAAATCAGAACGATGCTTACGTGACTTGGCTGTCAGAGATTATTTTGCAACAGACTAGAGTTGAGCAGGGAACGCCATATTTTTTACGCTTTTTAGAACGCTACCCGACTGTAAAAGAGTTTGCCAACGCCAGCGAAGATGAAATTTTGAAATTGTGGCAGGGCTTAGGTTATTATTCCCGAGGAAGAAATATGCTAAAAACAGCCCAAAAAGTGATGTGTGATTTTAATGGTGTTTTCCCTACAGCTTACGCCGATTTAATAACGCTTACCGGAATTGGCGAATATACAGCGGCGGCGATTGCTTCTTTCTCGTCAGACGAACCAAAAGCGGTGGTTGACGGAAATGTTTACCGGTTTTTAGCGAGGTATTTTGGCATCGAAACACCTATCAACTCTACAGAAGGTAAAAAGGTTTTTCAGGCTTTGGCCGATGAAGTGCTGGATACTGACAATGCCGGCGAACACAATCAAGCTATGATTGAGTTTGGTGCTTTGCAGTGTAAACCAAAAAATCCGCTTTGCGAAACCTGCCCGTTCATTCTTTCTTGTTTTGCCTATAAAAATGCACAAATTGCAACGCTTCCGGTTAAGCTTAAAAAGCTCAAAATAAAAGAACGCCATTTCCAGTTTTTCGTTATTGTTAATGAAAAAAATCAGTTGATTATTAAACGAAGAGATAATTCCGACATTTGGGCTGGCTTGTATGATTTGCCGTCCATTGAGTTTAAGAGCAGTCAAGAAAGTTTGGAAAATGTGTTTGAATTTACTAACTGGTTTCCAGATCAGCCATCAGTAAAACAGATATCCATCGAAATTAAGCATATTTTAACGCACCAGAGGTTGTTTTCTCGCTTTGTAGAAATTGATGTTGAAACCGAAAACGTATTGTTACAAGACGGTTGGCTTTGGGTAGATTTGGAAGATCTGAAAAACTACGGAATGCCAAAATTAATTTTCGAGTTCCTAAAAAAAATCATAAATTGAATAAAATTTATTGCCAAGAATATGTCAGGAATTAATAAGGTTATTTTAGTAGGTCATTTGGGTAAAGACCCAGAAGTAAGGCATTTAGATGGTAATGTTTCTGTTGCAAGTTTCCCACTGGCAACATCAGAATCATATAATAAAGACGGAAAAAGAATTGAGCAAACCGAATGGCATAACATTGTGATGTGGCGAGGTTTGGCCGACGTTGCTGCTAAATATTTGCACAAGGGCAAGCTGGTTTATATAGAAGGGAAGTTAAGAACCCGCTCTTTTGAGGATAAAGAAGGTCACAAAAAATACAACACAGAAATAGTTGCCGAAAACTTTACGCTTTTGGGCAGAAAAACAGATTTTGAGGGAAGCACAACTACAAACAGCGGTACTAATACAGTTGAAAGTGAACCTGAGCCAGAAACACCAAAAGATCTTGGAACAGGCGAATTTGCAAAGGATGAAGATGAGCGGGATTTACCTTTTTAGTATGGGATGATTTTTCGGTTTAACTTTATTTTCAATAGCTTTATAAGGACAAAATCTTTCGATCAATTTCGCCATGAAGGGCTCTAACGGTGAATGAAATCGTAAAAATAACATCTTATTTATAAAATGAAACGCTTTGTCGCCTTCTTGTTTCTTCTGTTGACTTCAACAATTGCACACTCTTGCGATTGTAAAGAATTTTCTCAAAATGAAAATTTCAATTTCTCCACCAATGTATTTATTGGTGAGGTAATGGATGTTAACGAAACTGGATTCAAAATCAAAATCAATGAAAATTTCAAAGGTAATTTAAAAGGCATTGTTTCATTTTCAATTGAATATTGCAGTATAGACCCTAAAAAAAGAGAAAAGTGGTTGATATATGCGGGTTATGAGGGAACGGAAGTGAGTGGATGTGGATGGTCAAGAAGTTTTACTCATCCTGAAGCAACTATTCAATACCAAATACCTCCTTTTATTGAAGTTGAAAGCGAGCATTTTAGAGACGAGCTGACAAAGTTAGTAAAGGACAATGCAACGCTTCAGTTAGAATTAGATATAAGAGCCTTGCAGGATAAAAAAAATAATGCGTCGTTTAGGATGTTCGATATTTACTTGGTGTGGGTTTTGATTTTTTCACTTTTTGCGATAATCGTTTATTTGCTTTTTGCGAATCGCCAGCTCCGAAAAAGATAGATAACGGTAAAACTTCGGAACACATAAGAATTCTTTTTCAAAGTAGAAAAAATCACTAAAACACTAACCCAATATAGGCTTTTATTGTTAGTCCACTTGTATGTATGCATTCACGACCTAATAAATAATGGCTTAACGCTCCTTTTATTAAGTGTTTTGATTACCTATTTAACTATAAAAAATCTTCCAAAGGTTATGATTAAAAAGTAGGCGATAAAACTCATCCTAAACAATAGTTTTAAGACCTGCCATTTTTTTCGCGTAAGGGATAGAAGTGAAAAGCCCACAGTGAGTGCAACGAAACGAGGACTTGTAACGGATAGCCCGACCCGCTTTTTTTGCGGGTTACGCCCAAATTCAACGAACACTTTTCCACCGACTTTTTCCATTACAATCTTTTGCTATTACAAAGTGCTTTCTTTTATTAATTTTTATCTTTATCAAAAAAAAACAGATTCAATTATGCTTTCTAAAATCAATTTCACAGAAACTAAAACCTACGAATACCTGATAGATCACTTGGTTGACATGTCAGACGTTCACATGAAAGAACTTTTTGCCAAAGATCCGGAACGTTTCAAAAAATTCTCTATTCAGTTTAATGATATTTTTGTTGACTATTCTAAAAACAGAATCGACGACAAAACAATTGCTTTATTAATTGAATTAGCTAAGGAATGTGATTTAGAAAACGCAATAAAGTCCATGTTTAATGGCGAAGAGATAAACGAAACAGAGGGACGAGCTGTTTTACATACCGCATTGCGTAATCGCAGTAATACACCGGTTTTATTTGAAGGTAAAGATGTGATGCCTGATGTAAACGAGGTTTTGGCGAAGATGAAAAAGTTTTCTGAAGCTGTTATTTCTGGAAGTTGGAAAGGTTATACCGGTAAAACTATTACTGATGTTGTAAATATCGGTATTGGTGGATCGGATTTAGGGCCGGTTATGGTTACAGAAGCACTTAAAGCTTATAAAAATCATTTAAACCTACATTTTGTTTCTAATGTTGATGGTACGCACATCGCAGAAACTTTGAAAAAAGTTGATCCAGAAACGACGTTGTTTCTAATTGCTTCAAAAACATTTACTACCCAAGAAACCATGACCAACGGACATAGCGCCCGTGATTGGTTTTTGGCGAGTGGTGCAGCTGAGGCAGATGTTGCTAAGCATTTTGCAGCGCTATCTACAAATGCGGAAGGTGTTGGAAAGTTCGGGATTGATACCGAAAACATGTTCGGCTTTTGGGATTGGGTTGGCGGTCGCTATTCTTTATGGAGTGCTATCGGGATGCCAATTGCGCTTTCAATAGGGTTTGACAAGTTTGAAGAGTTGTTAACTGGTGCACACGAAATGGACAATCATTTTAAAGACACGCCTCTTGAGCAAAACATTCCTGTTATTTTAGCTTTGTTAGGAGTTTGGTACAATAACTTTTTTGAGTCTGAAACCCAAGCTATTTTACCTTACGACCAATACATGCATCGTTTTGCAGCTTATTTTCAGCAAGGCGATATGGAAAGCAATGGTAAACATGTGGATAGGGCAGGAAACGACGTGGAATACCAAACTGGTCCTGTAATTTGGGGCGAGCCAGGAACTAACGGGCAACATGCTTTTTACCAATTGATT
>JBBSTQ010000049.1:0-13154 GCA_038235745.1 Sphingobacteriales bacterium | reverse complement strand
TGTGGTTTATAAAAGAATTGGGTCTAAAATTAAGGCTGATAGAGGATTGAAATTGGTTTCCGATAATCCGGTATACCAACCTTATTATATTACAGCAGATGAAATTATTGAAATTTGGAAAGCCAAAGCCTACATTTCTACTGAGATGCCACAGCCAACACCAGAGCCAACAATGGAAAGCTTAACCACCATGATGTCGCAAATGCAACGTTCAATCAGTCAGTTACAGCAAGAAAAAAAATAAATTTAAATTGCTTAAACCTTTTTATTTTTTTTGATTCATAAAGGAATAAATCGCAAAAAAAATGAAAAAATACTTTTTATCAATTGCCCTTTTTGTGGCATTAAGCACTGCTGGTTTCGCTCAAAAAAGAACTGTTGAGCAAAGAGCCAATAAACCAGTTGCTACAATGGAAACTGATCTTTCATTAACTGCCGACCAAAAAACTACAATTTTCAATGCAACGGTAGAAAAAATTAAGGCAACTGATGCGTTGAGAGAAGCAGCAGGCGAAGGCAATAAGCCAGATGCAGATCAAATGAAAGCAATCAACAAAACTTACAGCGACGTGGTTAAAGCTACTTTAACCGATGAGCAAAAAGCAAAAGCTAAAGAAATAAAAGCACAACAAGCCGCTGCTAAAGCCGCTAAGGAAAACTAAATTTCCAAATTACGAAAGGCGGGCTATCTCTGATGAAGAGATAGCCCGCTTTTTAATTTTTAGATTTTTAAATATTCGACATTCAGCTTTGCGCTTATTAGATTTCTCTATTTGCGTCCCAAGCTTCTAGATAATCGGCCACTTTTTTAACGAAACTGCCCCCCAAAGCACCATCCACAATGCGGTGGTCATAAGAAAGAGAAAGGTACATCATGTGCCTAATTGCAATTACATCTCCATACTCGGTTTCTAAAACAGCAGGTTTCTTTTTTATGGCACCAACTGCTAAAATAGCAACTTGGGGTTGATTGATTATAGGTGTGCCCATAATGTTTCCAAAACCACCAATATTAGTCAAAGTAAATGTTCCGCCTTTAACCTCATCTGGCTGTAGTTTATTAACCCTGCTCCGCTTAGCTAAATCATTTACCGCTTTGGTTAAGCCTACCAAATTGAATTGATCTGCATTTTTTATTACCGGAACAATCAGATTTCCGTTAGGTAAAGCAGCTGCCATTCCTATATTGATATCTTTCTTTTTAATGATTTGGTTGCCATTTAACGAGATGTTAATCATCGGAAAGTCTTTGATCGCTTTGGCAACAGCCTCCACAAAAATCGGCGTAAATGTGATTTTTTCTCCTTCACGCTTTTCAAAAGCACCTTTTACTCTATCTCGCCATTTGACCATGTTTGTTACGTCGGCCTCCACAAATGAAGTTACATGGGCAGAAGTTTGCGTACTGCTGATCATATGATCGGCAATCAATTTACGCATCCGATCCATTTCAATAATCTCGTCAGACATTGGTTTACTGACAGAAGCTGTTGGTGTGGAAGAACTTGATGCTGTTTGGACTGATTTTTCTTGAGCTGTAGAAGGCTTATTTTCTTCTACATGTTCTGCCTTTTTATCTGATGCTAGTTGCTCACTTGGAGCTTGCCCACCTCGATTAGCAATGTAACCTAATAAATCGTCTTTTGTAACCCTGCCTTCGCTTCCAGAGCCCTCAATCGCATCTAATTCGGATACGCTGATGCTTTCTTCATGAGCAATGCTTTTAACCAATGGAGAATAGAACCTATCCGAAGTAGAAAAATCTTGCTCAGTATGTTCTTTATCTTCCAGTGATTGTTCAGGAACAAACGGAATATTTTCTCGTTCAGAATTCGTTTCTGATTCGGGCTCCTGTGTTACTTCTTCTTTTTTTTCTTCTATAGGTTCTAACTTAGCCTCTTCTTGGCTCTTACCATCTTGAATATTGTCTTCAATCTCAAAAATTGCTATCACATCCCCAACTTGTGCTACTTCATCTTGTTTAAAAAGTTGTTCTACTAACTTTCCATTAATAGGCGATGGAACTTCAGAATCAACCTTGTCTGTAGCAATTTCTAAAATAGTATCATCAATTTCTACATCATCTCCAGGTTGCTTGACCCACTTTATTATGGTTGCTTCTGCAACGCTTTCCCCCATTTTAGGTAATAAAAGTTCGTATTTAGCCATGGATTGTGTTTTGTTTAAGATCAAAATTAATAATATAATGCTTTTTACCCTAACAATCAAAAAGTGTTTTCTGTCACAATTGTTTTGCAGGCGGGTACTGATGCATAAAACCAAGGTTATACCAAATAAACCGACATCGCATGAATGTAGGAAAATTGATGGTTTGGAGCTTTGCGGTAAGTAACAATTGGTTACGCTTCCTCCTTCAACAGCCTAAACAACATTGTTAAAGCCGCCATTGCTGCTCGCTCAATATTTTGGATGCGCTTATTGCCGAAGGTAAACCTTTTGCTAATCACTTTGTTTTTGTTAGCTACCGCAATCCAAACCGTTCCAACCGGTTTTTCTTCGGTGCCACCATCGGGGCCAGCTACACCACTAACCGCAACGCTACAATCAGATTCAAAATTAGCAATCGCTCCGTTTGCCATTTCCTCTACGGTTTGCTCACTTACTGCACCGTAATTAAAAAGTGTTTCGTTTTTGACTCCTAAAATTTTTGTTTTTAATTGATTGGAATAGGTAACTGCGCCACCTAAAAATACCGATGAACAACCGGCGTGTTGCGTAATTAATCTAGCAATTTCTCCACCGGTACAACTTTCGGCAACGGAAAGTGTCAGAGTTTTACTAGCCATCAAATTCAAAATCACTTTTTCAATAGGCAAGTCTTCTTTCGCAATCCAATGATCAGGGATGGTTTCTGTGATTTTATCAACAAAGCCATTCACTTCTTTAATCGTTTCAGCTGATGCATGCTCCATGGTACTTAAACGCAACCTAACTGAACCCAGCTTTGGCAGATAAGCCAGCTTAATATAATTGGGCAAACTATCTTCAAGCGGTTCTAATATTTCCGCCAAAAAAGATTCGCCAACGCCAGCTGTTAGAACGGTTTGGTGGTAAACTGCTGGCAAGTTGTAAACTTCTTTGATCATCGGAATTACGGATGTCGTCATGATGTTCTTCATCTCGTAGGGTACTCCAGGCATCGAAATAAACCGTTTTCCCCCTTTTTTGAACAGCATTGCCGGTGCAGTGCCTTGCTCATTCACAATCACCTCACAAACTTTGGGAACCATTGCCTGCTGAATGTTGGTATCCAGCAACGGTCGGTTGTATTTTGCGAAAATCCTCTTTACCACATCCAATGAAGGCTGGTGTAGCACAAACTCCTCACAGTTGAAATATTTCGCTAAAGTTTTCTTTGTGATATCGTCTTTAGTAGGACCCAATCCCCCAGTAATCAATATAAGATCTGCCCGTTTTTCTGCCTCGGCCAACGCCTCTAAAATGTGATTCACATCATCAGAAACAGAACTGATCTGCTTAATTTTTATCCCAATTTTATTGAGTTCTGTAGCCATCCAAGCAGAGTTGGTGTCCACAATTTGTCCAATTAAAATCTCGTCTCCTATGGTGATTAGTTCTGCTTGCATAAATTAAAATTAATTGTAAAACTCTCTACGCTTACTCAATTTCAAATCCTGTAATATAGAAGATTTAACCCTTAAATTCACACTGTAACTTTGGCGAGGACCAAAAGGAACCCACCTGATAGACATGTCCCAGCAATGTAAATCTCTATAAATCGAGAAATCGGGCAGACTGATTCCATTATTGCGAAAATCGTAACCTATGTTAAACTGTACCTTCCATTTTGGGGTTAAATTAAAATCACCGTTGGCACTTAAAGTCTGTACCAATTGCTTGTTTAAACCAGTATTAGAATAGTTGAAATTGTAAAAAAAACTCAAATTCCACGGAATATTGAAATCAACAAAGGCATTGGCATTTCTGCTGATTTGCTGTAACTGCTCTGCCTGTTCTGCATTAACGCGGCTGAATAAATCATTGCTATTTGGGTTTGGCGGATTGTTAGACTTATTGTTTTTTCCGAAAGATGTGGAATTTAAGCTGTAATCAAAAGAAAAGCTAAAGTTTGTTAACCTAGGCAATTTGCCATCTTGCCAACGGTAACGATCAATATCCCTGCCTACCTCTCTACCGCTTAAGGTTTCGGTGTAAAATACATACGGATTTAAAGATCCCGAGAAACTTACACCTAGTTTTTCTGTAAAAAACGTTCGCCCACCAAAACTTAATTGGGAAAGTTTTAGGCTATCTGCAACAAAATTATACGACCCATTGATAGACAAACCTTGAAGGATAGGTATTTTTTTAACACCGTTATTGGTGGTATCTTTTGAGCTTCGCACCTTTAATTCGATGTTATTCTCTAAACCAAAGTTTATTGCTGCACTTTTCCCGTTACCTGGCCCACCGTATAAACTGTTTTCAAAAATAGAATAAGCTCTTCTATCGCCAAATTGATTGACTTGTAAACTATCATAATAGCCATATTTTTCTTGTCCAAAATCCGGACGGTAAGAAAAACCAACATTCGGCGTAAGGACATGCCTAACCGCCATTACTTTGCCCTTCTTAAAGTTTACCGTTCCGTAAATCTTGGTGTTTAAACTTCCACCTACACTGTACTCGCCCGCTCTTCTAAAGCCAGGAATAGTGTCTCTGGCTACAGAATCAATAGTTCCTGTTGGCGATGGCCTAGCTACGTAGCGCTGTCTGGTTGTTTGAAAATACCATTTCTCGCTGTAGTTGATGTTTTGGCTAAACTGAAAATACTTGAACACCCGAGAGGACATTGAAATAGGGATATTGTGTTGAATTCCACTACGTATTCGTTTTAAACTCTCGCTCTTGAACAACAACGAGTCAAAAGTGCTTATTTGGTTATCTGCCTGCAAACCGTAACCAACCGCAATTCTCTGATACCACTTTTGTTCGCCAATTCTGTCTTTAGAATCAAACGGGTTTAAAGTGGTCATACTAAAATTTAAACTTGGTAAGTTTAAGGAAACCGTACCCGTTGATAAATCTTGATTGTGTGTTAAGGCAGTGGTTAAACTAAAAGGCGAATTTGCCCAGTTTTTACTGTAGGAGATACTCGAACTTAATTGATTTTGCACAATTTGCTGGTAGCTATTACCCGGCGTATTTCTAAACGCCCCTCTAGTACTGGCATTTACGGATGCACCAAAGTTAGTTCCTGGCCGAGCGTTAGCATTTTGCTGGTGCGACCACCTAATCTGAAAGTCTTTTGTAGGATTCTCAAACTCGGGTGTTCCTTCTACCCCAAACTTACGAGAAGAATAAGAAAGATAAACGTTGCCACTGTATTTATAACGTTTGGTGTATCTACTGGCAGCGTTAGTTTCGTAGGATCCTTTCGAGTAAACCCCACCTTTTAAAGTTAAGTCCCAATAATCGTTTAGACCAATGTAGTAACCAAAATCACGTAAGAAAAAACCTAAAGTTGCATCCTCACCTACCTGAGGCAACAAAATACCCGAAGCTCGTTTGTTAGGTTTCGGGAAAAACCCGAAAGGCAATATAAAAGGTAATGGAACATCTTCTATGACCATGTAAGCTGGCCCAGTGACAATTTGGTTTTCAGAGGCAATACCTTTCGTAATTACGATACCAAAATGCTGATGTGGCGAAGGCAAATTACAGGTAGAATACACCACGTTTTTGAGATGGACTTCGTCGTTTTCCTGCTTTTTAATTTTCCCACCGGTAATATAGCCACCATCTTGCTCAGAATATACCTGAAAAATTTTCCCTTTAGCTGTTTTAAAGTTGTAAAAAACAGAGTCGGCAGTTAACGCCCCTTGTTCAGGATCTTTAAATATGGGCAAGCCAGAAAAACGACCTAAGGAGTCCGTTTTTCCTCTTGCAAAAATAGTATTGTCGTTGTAATTTACTTTTATATAGCCTGCGTCTACCTGCCTTTCGCCATAAGTAATTCTGGCATTCCCAAACAAATACATCACGTTGCTTTTAACATCGTAAAATGAAGAATCGGAAGCAACCGCCGTTATTACATCGGTAATTTCGCCTGGCTTAGAATTTTTCTTGATTGTATCCGTTTTAACAATATTAAGACTGTCAACTAGCCCAACATTTTTAATTGTATCTTGCTGATAAAACGCACTAGCTTTTGTAGAAATGTTTACAAATAGTAAGACACTGATAAAAAATATATAGTTAAATTTCAAAATCAAAAAAGAATAATATTTTTGCAAGTAAAGATTACCAAAAACGCCCAAAATTAATGAAAATTACAACATCAGGAAGGTTTATTAAATGTTTAATACTAACAAGTTTTATTTTTACGCTATTTAGTTCTCTCAAGTTTGCTGACGAAAAAAACTATTTATCCACAAATTCAAAAATCAAAACTATTGTGATTGATGCTGGGCATGGAGGCGAAGATGGTTCTACACATGGTGCTATTTCGAGAGAGAAGAACGTTGCGTTAGAAGTAGCTTTAAAGTTGGGTAAAGCAATTGAAGAAAAACTCCCGGATGTTAGGGTGGTTTATACCAGAAAAACAGACGTGTTCGTGAAACTGTATGACAGAATTGGGATTGCTAATAGAGAGAAAGCGAACATATTTATTTCTATACACTGTAATTCTATGCCATTAGTACGTCGCCGATCTGTTGTGAATGGAAAAGCGGTTTATAAGAGTATTCCTAACCCAGATGTAAGAGGTACCGAAACTTTCGTAGCAGGCTTTAATCGATTGGGTGAGCAGGATGTTGCCGTTAGAGAGAATGCTTCTATCTTGCTTGAAAAGGATTATAAAAGCAATTATGATGGCTTTGACCCGAACGAACCGGAGAGTTATATTATTTTTTCTTTGATGAAGAATGCCTACCGAGACCAAAGTATTAGATTGGCATCATTAGTGCAGGAAGAGTACAAAAATGTAGGACGGGTGGATAGAGGCGTAAAAGAACAAGGTTTGGCCGTGTTACAACGAGCTGGAATGCCCGCCATTTTAACAGAAATTGGCTTCATCAGCAATCCGGAAGAAGAAAGATACATCAATTCTGACGCAGGTCAGGCGGAAATTGTGAACAACATCTTAACAGCAATTACAAAGTATAAAAAGCTTGTAGAAAATTAATTAAGGATAAAACTAAATCAACTCATTTGAAAATCTCTAACGAAACCAAAGTCGGCATTTTAGCTGCCATAGCCATCGCAATTTTTATTGTGGGCTATAACTTTTTAAAAGGAAATGATATTTTTTCTAGCGAAAACGAATTTTACGCACAATATGAAACGGTGGACGGGCTCGCTGTTTCTAAACCTGTATTGGTTAACGGCTTCCCAATTGGTCGTGTTTCTGCTTTAACGTTACAATCAAACGGTCAAATTTTAGCACAATTTAAAATTGACCCTAAATACGCGGTTCCGTCTAATACAATTGCGAGACTTGAAAGCACCGATTTATTGGGAAGTAAAGCAGTTGTTTTTGATTTAGGAAATAGCCTAAAGTTTGCAGCAGATGGCGATACGTTAAATGCGAATGTACAAGCCAATTTAATGGAGCAAGTTGAACCAGTTCAAAAGAAAGCACAGGTAATCATCGGTAAATTAGATTCGCTTCTATCATCAATGAACACCATTTTAAATCCTGATTTCCAAAAAAATGTTAACCGGAGCTTTGCAAGCATTGCCAAAACATTGGAGACTTTAGAATCAACATCTAAAACAGTTGACGGTACGGTTTCAATTCAAGCTAGAAGAATTGATGTGATTTTGGCTAATGCCGAATCTATTTCTACTAATTTGAGAACTAATAATGAGAAGATTTCTTCGATTATGAACAACATGAATTCTTTCTCTAGCCAATTGGCGAAAACCGAAATTCAAACTACCATTGCAAATGCAAATAAAGCAGTAACTGAGTTGCAGGCTGCTGTCAATAAGATTAACGACGGTACAGGCTCAATCAGTTTGTTGCTTAACGATAGTAAGTTGTATGACAATTTAAATAATTCTGCGAAGAACTTAGACGATTTGATGCTTGATGTGAAAGCGAATCCAAAGCGTTATGTGAGTTTTTCTGTATTTGGAGGAAAAAAAGATTAAGAAAATCTGATTTATCAACACAGTTCTTAACGGAAAAAGCAAACGCTTTTTCCGTTTTTTATTTAGCAAAACATCGATGAAAACTGAGAAAGAAAAAATGGTTTCGGGCGAATTTTATGATGCAAACGATGAAGCTTTGGTTAAAGACAGACGTAGTGCAAAGCGTTTACTGAGAAGTTTAAACGTTACCGAATATTTGGTTACAAAAACCGCGAGAAATATCATTAGAGAATTAATTCCGCAGAGTGGCAAAAGTCTTTACATTGAACCGCCTTTCCATTGCGACTATGGTTATAACATTAGTTGTGGCGAACGAGTTTATTTTAATGTGAACTGCGTGGTTTTAGACGTAGCAAAAGTTACCATTGGTAACGATGTGATGTTTGCGCCTGGAGTTCAAATTTATACTGCCGCACACCCAATTGATAAAGAATTGAGAAAGACTTTGGAGTTTGGTAAAGCAATTACCATTGGTGATGATGTGTGGGTTGGCGGAGGAAGTATTATTTTACCAGGGGTTACAATTGGAAGCAACTGCGTAATTGGCGCAGGTTCGGTTGTAACGAAAGACATCCCAGATAATTCAATGGCGGTAGGAAACCCGGCGAGAGTAATTAAAAACCTGTGAACCGCGGGGAACGTATTCGCAGATCAATTGAAAGAGCGCAAAGTTTTAAAAAGGCATTCCTATACCAAACTGAATTTGCGATATTGAATACTTATCTGGTGCATTTGTGATGGCATATCTGCTTTTGAGATCATTTTTGCCACTCCTATCAAACCAGTATTTAACCACGTATTGCTCATCTCCGATAAACTGTGGGTCCTTAAATTTAAAGCCAGCATCCAGTCTAAAAACAAAAAAGGAAACGTCGAATCTTAATCCAAAACCAACGCCTATTGCTGTTTGATCAAATAGTTTGTTGAATTTAATTTGCCCGCCATCTAAACCATTGTCTCTTAATTGCCAAACGTTTCCAAAATCAATGAATGTAGCTCCTTTAACCTTTGAACCTATAAAACTATTGATCAGCTTAAAGCGATACTCCAAATTTCCTTCGAATTTGATATCTCCTAGTTGATCTAAGTTACGCAAGTTAAACCTTGCCGAATCTGAAACTAATGACGCTCTGTTGTAATTCCCGGGACCTAGTGTTCTAGCTTGCCACGCCCTAATACCGCTCGAGCCACCAGCAAAAAAGCGCTTATCAAACGGCAAAGATTTAATATTGCCGTAAGAATAACCAATGCCAGGATTAAAGCGAGCGATGAACTGTCGCTCGCCACCTAAAGATTTATAAATCCTAATGTCTGTCTCCAGTTTAACATATTGATAATAGGGCACTCCGAATAAAAGTTTCTGTCCGTCTTTGTTGATGGTTTTTGAAATCTTAGCACCTAAAGCCATTGAATTTCCACCGACTTCCGCAGTTCCAGAAAAAAACGTAAAATCATTATAGGAAGTTAGCATAGGCAAATTGTAAGTGTAGGTGTAATAGCTGCTTGACAGCAATTGAGAACGTAGTGTTGAAAGGAAAAATGCATTTCCTTGGCTAACAAGTAGTTGTGCTAAATCATCACTTATTAAGGCATTAGAATATTGAATATTCACTGGCGTGAACGAATGAAATTTCAATTTAGTTTCCACCCAGTCATAAGTAATATTTAAGCCTAAGTTCTTACGCTGATAGCTTTGCGTAAGCCTGTAATTCTGGTACGATGTAGCGATACGCGTATGTGGAACACCATTTCGACCGAAAGATCTGATGTTAAATGGCGTAATTAACCGCGGATAGCTTAGGCTGACCCCAACTTGGTAGTCTCTACTCAACACCCTATCGGCTAAACTACCGGTTACATTTTTATCAAACTGAAGTCCGCCTCTTAATTTAACTTCAAATACTTCTGCCCCACCAAAAATATTTCTGTTTTGGTAAGTTAAACCAAGATTTAAACCAGTGATACTAGAATTAAAGGTATATTCTCCATCCAGCCTATTTGATTTTTTCTTCAGCGGAATAATATCCACCAAGCCTACCAACTCATTTTTAGAGCTGTCTTTTGCCTTCGTAAAATCAACACTCACACTACGGAAGGCATTTAAATCAAAGAACCGTTGCGTAGTTAAGTCGGCATTATCAATATTGTAGATATCTCCTTTTTTTAGAAAAATATAATCAGTCAACTTTTTTGGTTTAAAAAACCTGGAATAATCGTAAAATCTGTATTGCGAATCTATAACCGCAGAATCAAGTTCCATCCCTTTTTTAATGATTGCGCTACTCGGTTGTATCCTTAAATAGGTATCGCCTAGGGTAAACACGTTATGTTTTTCTTGATCAGCCGGATTCAGGATAGCCAAGCTAATATCCGCAACACTGCTGTTAAAATTTGTGTCGACAGTCGGCCTTACGTACTGGCGTAAAAAATCAAAGTAACCATGTTGTTTCATCAGCAAATAGATCTTTTCCCGTTCGTATGCAATGCTGTCTGTATCGTAACGTTTGCCAGAATCTATGTGGGTAAAAGTTTTGCGATTGGCTAAATAAATCGCTTTTGCTGCGCTATCGGGAATATCAAAGGAAAGATTCCTAAATTTGAATTCGGCACCTTGTTGGGCGATAAAAAAAACTGAGGCTTTTTTACCTTTTACAACCATGCTATCTCTAACCTTTGCATTTAAAAACCCCTTAATATTTAGGAATTTTTCAATTTGATTCCGAGAAACTTCTACCAAAGAACTATCTAAAAGATGGGGAGCTTCTCCTAACTTAAGCTTCCCTTTTTTACTAAATGTATTATAAACCCAAAGGTTAAAAGGGGAATTTGGTCTAATGTCCAAAGCAACAAAATCCGCCGCTTGATCAGAAAATTCATCTTCTATACCCTTTATTGTTAACTTTGTCACCAACGATTCATTTTCTGACAAGCGCTTGGTTGATCTACAGCCGAAGGCTATAAAAGCAAAAAAGATTATAATTGTAAGCGTATAGTATTGATATGATTTCAAAGTCTCAAATAAGTTTAGTTAAATCCCTTCATCAAAAAAAATACCGAAAAGAGCATCAGCTTTTTATAGTTGAAGGGTTTAAAGCAATTTCAGAATTTTTAAGTTCTAAATTCGTGATCAACAGCATCTATTGTACGCCAGATTTTTCTGTAAAAATGGATAATTTATCTAACAAACAAAAAGTTTACGAAGTTAGTATAAATGAACTGGAAAAAATAAGTGCTTTACAAACTCCGCAAGGAATTTTGGCGGTAGTTGAAGTCCCGAAAAACGAGCACATTTTTTTTGAGAATGTACAAGAAATGATTTTGGTTTTAGATGGAGTGCAAGACCCTGGGAATTTAGGTACTATTATTAGAACGGCAGATTGGTTTGGGTTTAAGCAGATTGTATGTTCGGAGGATTGTGTAGAAGTTTATAATCCGAAGGTGGTGCAAGCAACCATGGGTTCTTTAACGAGGGTAAACGTAAGCTATCAGCCTTTGTTCGACTTACTTTCGAGCGATAAAATCCCTAAATATGGAACGTTGTTGCAGGGAGAAAATATTTTCAATACAGAATTTGCATCAAAAGGATTTTTGATTTTGGGTAGCGAGGGTAAAGGGATTTCTGACGAAATACTTAAATTGATCACCCACCCCATTACAATTCCAGGAGGGGAAAATACGGAATCTTTGAATGTAGCAATTGCTGGGGCAATATGTTGTGCAGAAATGAGCAGAAATAAATTGAAATAACTTGCCTTCTGTTAAAATTTTGTTATTTTTGCGTTCCTTAAAACAAAGGGTCGAGTGGCCGAGTGGCTAGGCAGAGGTCTGCAAAACCTTCTACAGCGGTTCGAATCCGCTCTCGACCTCGTTTAAAATTTTAATTAAAATAAAAGTCATGGCAGTAACGCGTTTAAAAAGAAAAGACAGAAGAAATAAAACTACCGCTAGATTGGAAGTTCAGTTTTTGAAAAACGCTACCAACGTAGAAACCGGTAGCCGTTCAAGAGAACCAAAAAACAGTCAAGTAGTTAAAAATAATGCAGTTTTAGCTTCATTAGATAAATAAGTTTTTCTTTATCGAATTGAATCCTGTTTATCGGCCGATAAACAGGATTTTTTTGTGGCTTTTTTTTCGGCCGTCATGTTGGATGATAGTGAAATATTACACTTGCAAAATTGCCATTCAACCTGAACACCTACTTGTGAGATGTTTCGTTAGCACTCAACATGACGAAGTGGTCAAAAAACGACACGCCCACACCGTCATGTTGAACGATAGTGAAACATCACACTTACAAGGTTGCCATCCAACCTGAGTACCTATTTGTGAGATGTTTTCCCAAAGGGATGGCTGTGCCACGTTAGCACTCAATAAGACGAAGTTTTTTACAGCTAATTCATCATCAATGGCGTTTTACAGAACCATTTTGTCCTGCTAAGCGGAGTCCGATAGCTATCGGACTTCGCTAGGATGACGATCCCTTGTTTCCGTGGCAACACAGGTTCTACTTTTCAACGTCATCTCATATTGACTTATATGAAATATATTGTACCTCAACATGCCGATGTGGTCAAAAGTCAAAACACCAAAAATCTCATTTAAATCCTCCTACACCAACTCCTTTAATATTTCCTTTACCAAACCTGGGCCTTCATAAATAAAGCCTGTGTAAATCTGCACCAAAGATGCACCTGCATCTAATTTTTCTCTTGCGTCTTTTCCACTGTGAATCCCTCCTACTCCTATAATTGGAAATGAACGATTTGACTTGGCGGATAAGTATCTGATGACTTCTGTAGAACGTTGGGTTAGTGGTTTACCACTTAAGCCTCCCATTTCAGCTTTTAAATTTTCTGGGGATTGTAAGTTATCTCTCGAAATTGTGGTGTTACTCGCAATTACGCCTGCGATTTTAGTTTCTTGCACAATCTCCACAATATCATCCAACTGCTCATTTGTTAAATCGGGAGCAATTTTCAAAAGTATTGGTCGAGAAACATCATTTTTTCTGTTG
>JBBSTQ010000048.1:0-13209 GCA_038235745.1 Sphingobacteriales bacterium | reverse complement strand
CTATACCTCAAGCTGCAATTAACACAAATGATTTGCTTTTACCTAATAATCCAGGTTATAACTAATCATTAAAAAATTTAAAAAAACCTTCGTCTTTATTAGAGGCGAAGGTTTTTTGTGTTTGTAAGAATTGTTACGAGCCGATAAAAAAGAGCGCTAAACGGTATACCTTTTCAATTCTAATTTCCCTCCCACACCAAAAACCCTATCTTTGCGTTTTCAAAAAGTAAAACCCCAAGTTTTAATGACGCATTTCAAGCACTTCCTCTCCTCAATCTTATTAATAATTCTATCATTATCCGCTTTTGCCCAAGAAACATCTCCAAAAAGAGAATTCCGTGGCGTTTGGGTGGCAACAGTGGTCAATATAGATTGGCCAAGTAAAGCTGGTTTAAGTACTCAACAACAAAAAGCTGAGCTCATTAAGTTATTGGATAAGCACCAAGAGCAAGGCATCAACGCCATCATGTTTCAAATTCGCCCTGCTACTGATGCTTTTTATGCAAAAAGTACCGAGCCTTGGTCGCAATATTTAACAGGAAAGCAGGGGCAAGCACCAAATCCGTTCTATGATCCTTTGCAATTTGCAATTGAAGAATGTCATGCTCGTGGACTGGAGCTACACGCCTGGTTTAATCCTTACAGAGCTACGTTTGATGGTAAGGAGGAAAGCATTGCTGCCGGCCACATCACGAAGACCAAACCCAATTGGTTTTTTAAATACGACGGCAAAAAGCTGTTTAATCCCGGTCTGCCAGAGGTGCGTGAGTACATCAACAAAATTATTTTAAACGTTGTGGACAATTACGATATCGACGGGGTACATTTCGACGATTATTTTTATCCTTACGGCATTAAAGGTCAGTTTATTGATGATGAATCTACCTTTTGGACGCAAAACCGAGGCATCAAAGACATTAAAGATTGGCGCAGAAACAATATTGATTTATTGGTAAAAGCCGTGAATGATAGTGTGCATGCGCACAAAAGCTACGTGAAATTTGGCATAAGTCCGTTTGGGATCTGGAAAAATAAATCACAGGATAAAGAAGGTTCAGTTAGTTTTGGCGGCGATTCCTTCTATGGAATCTACGCAGATTCAAGAAAGTGGGTGCAAGAAGGTTGGGTAGATTACATCAATCCGCAGATTTATTGGGCTTTTGAAACCCGGGCTGCACCTTACGCTAACTTGGTAGATTGGTGGAGCGAACACACCTACGGCAGGCATTTGTACATTGGGCAGGGCGCTTACAAAATTAATGCAACCCGTGAACTGGTTTGGAAAAACGCCGATCAAATTGGTCGGCAAATTACTTATAACCGAGCAAACGCAAGAGTGCAGGGAAGTGTGTTCTTTAGCTCAAAATCTTTGACTCGTAATCCCTTAGGTGTTTCAGATACTTTAAGTCAGCATTATTACAAATACCCCGCTTTACCACCATTAATGTTGTGGTTAGATTCTGTTGCGCCAAACAAACCATTAAATTTATTAGGTTTAGATGGCGATACTGGCGTTCTGTTAAGCTGGAAACTTCCGTTACCAGATAACCAAGGCGAGCGAGCTTATGGCTTTGTGGTGTATCGCTTTGATGATCAAGCAGAAATCGATTTAACCGATCCAAGAGCGATTAAAAAAATCTATTACGGAGACATTACTTCGTGGGAAGATACTTCTGCCAAAAAAGGAAAATCTTATAGTTACGTGGTTACTGCATTAGACAGGGTTAAAAACGAAAGCGAAGCTTCGGTACCGTTCGTGATTAAGCTGAAGAAGGAGCAGCAATAAGTTTTCTGCTCTTTTAGTTGTCATTGTTTCAAAGCAGCTAATTGTAGCGCTCTGCTAGTTTTTTTTGTACTGACCTTGAATGCCGCCGTCATCGCGTCAAAGCAACTAATTTTAATTAAGCTGAAGCGTGGGTTTGGCGTAAGGGGGTTGTGGCAATTCTGCGTTTTGTTGCAATACCTTTTGTAGTGGCGAAAACTTTTCTCTAGAGAGGTTAGGTCTTTCTCTTATTGGAACTGCGCCACTCATTGCTGTTGAAGGCTAGTTTACTTTTTATTCTGGATTTAAGTTTTTAACACATTCAAGAGCACTTCAAAATTTCCTTTGCGGAGAATTAACCAAAAAGCCATCACTTCTTATTTTTCTGCACCACTTCCGTAAAAATCAAGGTCGGCCGGTTAGCGGTTGAAAATTTCAGTTTTTGTATGATGGCGCTCCGTTACGGGTTTTTCCTAAACCAGAACCGTAGCCGTATGTGCTGTTGCGCTGAAGAACGCCTGCCTACCCATTAAACTCAATTCTTGAAGCTTATATATTAATAAATATTGTTTAAAATAGTTTATTAATTAAATATTATTAATAACTTCAAATAATTATATAATTTATATACTAACTAACAATAGCATGAAAAAATTATTACTTCTTTTTTGCATGTTGATTTTCTCTGTGTCAATGTATGCTCAAAGCCTCATTGTAAACAGGTATTTCAACAGTGCCTCGGGCGATGGAACGGGCGATGTGGTCGAACTAGTAGTCGCAACTGACAAATTAGACATCCGTAAATGGTTTATTAAAGACCACGGAAACGGAACTGCTGCAGTTGGTGGTAGATTAGATGAAGGTGGTGGCAAAATTCGCTTTAACGATATCCCGTTATGGAGCAATTTGAGGTCAGGTACAGTAATCGTTCTTAGAAGACTAACGGCTGCACAAGCCTTAACCTACGTGGCAGACGTAGATGCAGGTGATTTTATTATTGATGTCTCCATTAATGATGCAAATTATTTCACAGATCTGTTACCAAGTAATGCATTTAATGTAACCCCTCACGAAGCAGTTATGATTAGAGCCGATGTTACAGAGGTAACACCACAAATGACACTGGCAGAAAAAAATGTGATTTTAAACGGAGCAAATAACGCAGTGCATGCTTTAGCTTATGGAGACTTTATGACCACTGCGTTAAATTCTTGGAATAACATCAAAAGTCCCAAAGCAATTTTTAGTAATGGACCAGTTAGCACTACTGCCAATCCAAACACAAATTATGTAGGCAACGGCACTATCGGCATGGTTACTTTAACCAGCCCTAACCAACCCAACTATACAACACCTTTAACATCGGCTACACCACTAATCACAACATTACCGACTTATTGGGATAGGCAAAATGCATTAACTGCAAACATGCCTTACGGTATTGAAGTTTATCGTTCAACAACAGATTATTCTTTTAATGCTGGGCCAACCAGAAAGATGAACGCTTACATTGTAGTAGTAGATCCAAAATTTGTTGATTTTAAACCTACCCATACTGTGATCAACAAAACCCCAACTGCTTTTGCAAACGATGAGCCAGGTACTGTTTTAGCAGTTATGAATGCCGGGTTTTTTCAAGGGCAAACAAATCCTGCCCAGTCAAATAATTCTTTTAGTATGTTAAGGTACAGCGGCGTTACTTCTGCACAAAATGTAGCGCAGTTAAATCGTCCTTTTAATGGAACTAGTACGCCTTATTTCCCAACAAGGGTTGCCTTCGGACTAGCGCCTAATTTGGTTCCAGACGTCGCATGGGTTTACAACGTTTCTGGAGTGGTTTACGCTTATCAAATAGTAAGTCCAAATGCCCTAAATTCAGCGCCACAGCCACAACCCACCGCAACAGGCGGTGTTATTTGGAATAACGTTACAGCAGTTGGTGGTTCGCCAATGTTAGTTAAAGACGGAAACGTAAATGTTACTGACACTGAAGAATTAATTGTAATTGATAATGGAGGCCCACGTGGAAGAACAGCTATTGGTTACACTGCTGATGGCAAAATTATAATGTTAGCTGCGGAGGGCAACAATGCGCCAACTTCTGACGGCTTAAATTTAGTAGAATTGGCAAATTACATGAAAGACATGGGTTGCGTGGGTGCAATTAATTTAGATGGCGGTGGCTCTACAACCCTAAACGTCGGCGGGCAGCAAACAGTTAGGTCATCAGACGGGGTAGAGCGAGCAATGCCGGGTGTTATTTTAATTAAAGCTAAAAACTAAGATCATGAGGATGAGAAAATATATATGCGCAATGATAATGCTGTTAGCGTTCAGCCAATCTTTTGCCCAAGCCAAATTAGATTCTTTGCAAATGTTGAAAGATTTTAATGGCGGTAACGTGGCGTTTACCCCAATTGCAATTAACTCAGTAACTTTTGGTAATGGTTTCGGTACAGAAAATATGGCTTTTATAGCAGGGTTAAGGGCTCGCACAATAGCAGTGCTGCCAATTACGCTATCGTCTTTTAAGCCAAGCAGAGAGGCAAATGCAGTAAAGCTAACTTGGACAACAAGTTCAGAGAGTAATTCGGATTATTTTGAAATGTTGAAATCAACTGATGGTAAAACTTTTACGGCCATTGGCGCAGTGAAAGCAGCTGGCAATTCCAACCAAAACTTGGTTTATAGTTTTAAGGATGTGAACCCTGTTAAAGGGACTAATTACTACCAATTGAAGATGGTTGATTTAGATGGTACTTCAAAGAAGTCTATTATTGTTTCGTCTAGTTTTGATATTGATAGAGCAGATTTTTCGGTGCTCACAAATGCTAGCAATGGCACTTTGACTTTAAACGTTTATAGTAATAAAGCCAAGGTTGCGGTTTTTGCGGTTTATGATTTATCAGGAAAAAAGCTGTTAAACAAAAATTTGTCGTTGCAAAATGGCTCAAATACCTTTGAACTAAAAATAAACACAAACGCCAAAATGATTATTGTACAATTAAACAGCGAGGGCGATAAGCAGGTAAAGAAGTTGTTATACTAATTGAGCACTAACTTGAAAATTGATAAATTTCGGCAGGGATTTCTCGCCGAGATTTATTTTTTACCCTTCGTGTTTTGTTTGGGATAGTAAGTTAGGATGCCAATACAAGTTGTTAATTCATAAACATGTTTGTTTCCGATATCTTCAATCCACGTTTTAAAAACCATATGAATCTATATTGTTGACATTTTAATCCAACTCAATCTTGAAGAAACTTATTATTGTTCTACTAATTGCAATAGCAAACAACAGTTTTTCTCAAAACCTGGAGAAATCTGTTAACGAGAAACTTAAGAATGCAAAAGACGGCGAGATCATTCAATTGCCTAGCTTCATTGATCAGGATTTTGCCAAAATTTCTTTCAAAAAGATGGTGCTTCCCGGTCCGCAGTTCATCATTTCTGATGATCCAGAATATATCCGAGTACCAGAAGTTATAGCTATGAAGGAAACCGTACAACCAGGTGCAGTTCGTTTATATGTTTACAATGTAAACGCAGTAAAGGAGCCAGAAAAAATGCCTCGAAAAATTACGGCGGTCATAAAAAACATAGGTCAATCAGCCTTGCATTTGCGCATGGTAAAGTATTCCTCGCAAAAGCCAAGTGGAAATTATTTTTTAATAGGAAAGCAAGGTTTGTCCGATTTCTTTTCATCTCAAGGATCTCAAAAAATCATAAAAGTAAAGCCCGGAAAAACGGTTGCGATAGATGAGCAATTAGAAAAAAACGTAGTTCAGTTTGACGAGTTGACCCATGGATTTTACGAGTTTGTGATTGATCAGCCCGCAGAAATTGCTGTACTGCAAACCTCGCCACAAAAATCGGGAGCGGAAGCGTATGAAAGTATTATCAATATTATACCCTACAGCCATAAAAATGCTGGGCGAGGGCTTTTTGGCGTTAGTAATTACCAAATAACGAGCGACAGAGTGATTACTACTGATGAACCCGTTTCTCAATTAGTTATAGCGGACGGAATTGACGATCCGTGGGTAGTTGGTAAAGAAGGGGTGTCTGGCAAGGAAGCAAAACTTGCCGGAAACTATGGCGTACTGTATAATATAGAATTGAACTGGAAAAGCACAAATGGAAAAGGCTTGGCATTGGTAACGTGGAACTCGCGGACAGATAATAAATGGTGCAGTGGCATGGCAAATTCCATCCTTATAAAAAATGACGGCGAAGCAGATGAAATTGTAAGTGTACCAAGCAACCAATTAACCACCAAGGGAGCGCCGGAAGGAGTTTTAGTGAAAGTGTTTAAACCGGACGCAAGCAAGGAAATTCAGACATTAAAATTTACGTATTCTCCACCAGGAGCATCTTGTTTGCCCACTCCCTTGATTTTTGTTCCTATCGATCTATAAAGGAACGTTAACCATATCCGGAAACGGAGAGTTTGAAAATCTTTTTTTGAAGACGGGAGAGGTGGTCTTGCTTTTAGCAGGTGCCGCCTCTTTTTTGTTTGGATCAACTTCCAAAATCGCTCGTCACAAGTGCTAATCCAAATTCAATAACCTGTTTCTAGCTAACAAACATGCGCCAATCACTCCAGATTTTTCACCTAGCGAAGACAGTTTTATTTTGGTGTCACTGTTTACCAAACTCAGCGAGTATTTGTTAATGGCACTTTTAATTGGCAAAATGATATATTCGCCAGTTTTGGCCAAGCTACCGCCAATAATTACCAGTTCGGGGTTGAAGATATTAATCAATAAAGCGACGCCTCTACCTAGTTTATCGCCTAAATCCGCAATAAGATCAATGGAAAGCACATCGTCATTATTAGCTGCCTCAATAATGTGATCCATATTTATTTGGTTTACCGTAAGGGTGTTTTTGCCTTTTCCGATAAGAATACTGGAAGTGCCCGCTTCAATTTTTTCTTTGAAATTTCTTGTCAAGGCCCAGCCAGAGCCTTCAGTTTCTAAACATCCCTTTTTACCGCATTGGCAAATGATGTTGTTGTTGAAAAGTGGAATATGCCCAAATTCACCTGCAAAACCCGATTTTCCGTAATAAAGCTGACTGTTAATCATTACGCCCATCCCTAGGCCATAGTCCAAATTCAAGAAAAGCACATTTTTCTCTCCTTTTACCAAGCCAGAATTAAACTCGCCATAAGCCATCGCTCGTGAATCATTTTCTAAAAATGTTTTTATATTTAATTCTTTCTCTAAAGATTTCGCCAATGGCTCTTCATTAAAGTTGAAAAAACTGTAACTGTAACCCGTAGCGTGATTGATTCTGCCAGATAGATTTACGCCCAAACCTAAAATCTTTTCTTTTTTAACCGCTAAGTTTTTAATAAACGTTTTGATGATATTGATTAAATCGTTTAATGCTTCTTGAGAATTGGTAAGGTTATAGGGGATACACTCTTTAATTTCTATCAGATTTTTCTGTAAGTCGGTTAAGCCAATGTTGATATGGTTTTGTTTAATATCTACGCCCAAAAAAAACACAGAGTTGCCTACCATTCCATAAAGATTGGGCTTTCTGCCACCTGTAGATTCTACTTTTCCTAAGTCCTCTACCAAACCGTCACTAATTAATTCGGTGATGAGGTTGGTAACCTTCGGAATGCTTAAATTAACCTCTCTACATACATCGGCAATGGTGTAACTGCCATTTCTACACAAAAAAGAAATGATGTTTTTTTTCAACTGGATGTTTTTTAGCGCAACTCCAGAAGTATTTTCATCGTTCAACTCTTCAAAGAAAGTCATACATTTCTATTATAAAAAAATATTAATAACTGATTAACAAAAATACAATAAGTTGTGGCATAGACCGATTAATGTATGAAAATATTTGAAGAATATATCCTAATGAGCGTCAAGAGCTAGGAAGCAATTTGAGGTTTGGGCATTTAGTAAGTTTAATTGAGCACTCAAGAATTTAAATATGCTCGCTTATTATTAAATATTATTAATAACTATTGTTTTGTTTGTAAAATAAATTTATATTCGTTCTATGATTTATAAACCTAGCGCCATTCTGGTTTTATTGTTTTTATTGATTTCTCAGTCACTTCATGCCAAACAGGTAGAAGAAGTTTATACCCCAATTTTGATTGTTGGAGGTGGTGCAAGTGGAGTTACTGCCGGTTTGCAAGCATCCAGATTGGGTGTTAAAACATTAATTATAGAAGAAACCAATTGGTTGGGTGGTATGCTCACTTCGGCTGGCGTGTCTGCCATTGATGGCAACCACAAATTACCATCAGGCTTGTGGGGCGAGTTTCGTGAGAAGTTGTACGAATATTATGGCGGTGCTGCTAATGTTGAAACCGGTTGGGTAAGTAACACGCTGTTTGAACCCTTTGTTGGAAATAAAATTTTGAAGGAGATGACTGCCAACAATCCAAACTTAGCTATTTGGTGCAATTCCAGCTTTAGTAGCATCAAAAAAGCCGAGAAAGGTTGGGATGTAAGGGTGTTTAAAGGCAAGAAAGAATATCTTATCCGAGCGGATATTGTAATAGATTGTACCGAGCTGGGAGACGTAATGGCCGCCACTGGAGCTGATTTTTTTGTGGGAATGGATAGCCGAGAAAGAACTGGAGAAAAGTATGCGCCAGAAAAAGCCAACGATATTATCCAAGATTTAACCTATGTTGCAGTACTCAAAGACTTTGGCAAAGGGGCCGATAAAACGATACGTAAACCAAAAGGATACAATGCTGACGAGTTTAAATATAGTTGCAACGTTGCAGACCCCGCTGCAGTAGATCAGTCTGCCGTTTTGGATTGCGAGAAAATGCTTACTTATGGCAAGTTGCCAAATGGTAAGTACATGATTAACTGGCCAAGACACGGAAATGATATTTATTTGAATATTATAGCCAAAACGCCAACAGAACGTGAAAAAGAGCTGGAAAAGGCAAAATTGCATACGTTAAGATTTGTTTACTACCTGCAAACTGCGTTGGGTTTCAAAAACCTAGGTTTATCTGATGAGTTTGGAACTAAAGATAAACTGCCAAAAATACCTTACCACAGGGAAGTTAGAAGACTGGATGGCGTGGTAGATTTGCCGGTGCAATATTTGGAAAAACCCTTTGATCAACAATATCCTCTTTACAGAACCGGTGCTGTCGTAGGTGATTACACCATTGATCATCACCATTTAAAAAATCCAGATGCGCCCGAAATAGATTTTATAAATATCAAAATACCTTCATACAATATTCCGCTAGGGGCACTTGTGCCAGAAAAAGTAGATGATTTGATAGTTGCTGAAAAAAGCATTGCCGTTTCTAATATTGTTGGTGGCGCTACGCGTTTGCAACCAGTAGTTTTAGGAATTGGTCAGGCTGCAGGTGCGTTGGCCGCCACGGCAATTATGGAAAGCAAGCAGGTAAGAGATGTTGAGATTAGACATGTACAAGCAGAACTATTAGATGCCAATGCGTACCTAATGCCCTATATTGATGTAAAAGCGACAGATCCTTACTTTAAAGCAGTCCAAAAAATTGGGGCAACCGGCATTTTAAAAGGAACAGGCAACCCTTATATGTGGGCTAACCAAACGTGGTTTTACCCTAACCATACCCTCAGCGGTTTTGATTTGATGAAGGGCTTAAAAACCTACTATTCTGCCGTGGCAGATTATCAATTAGATGGTGGCGATTTAACCATTTCAGAATTTGCAAAGGTAGTTAACCTGATCAATTCGGCAGTTTTAGAATCTGCCGTAAAAGAAAAATACGCGAGCTTATCTAAAAACGAAACGATGAAAAGAAGTGAGGTAGCGGTGTTGATTGATCACTATTTACATCCGTTTGAAAAGCCAATTGATTGGTTTGGGAATTTGAAATAAATTAACAATTGTGAAAAACAAGGTGCAAACTCACTAAACGTTTTTGGAAAACATAACATGGCTCAAAACAAATTAAGTCCAAGAAACCCAATTTACTGGATACCATCTACATGGTTTGCAATGGGGTTACCTTTTGTTGCACTTGCTGCAGCGAGTGCAATTATGTATAAAAACTTAGGTGTTTCAGATTCTCAAATTGCTTTTTGGACATCCTTAATTATGTTACCGTGGACTTTGAAGCCTTTGTGGGGACCATTTCTGGAGATGTACAAAACCAGAAAGTTTTTTGTTTACACCACACAAATTTTAACAGGTTTATTATTTGGTTTGGTTGGCTTATCATTGCAGCTAGATCAATTTTTTAGTGTTTCTATTGCGGTGATGGCCATCATCGCACTAAGCGCATCAACACATGATATTGCTGCAGACGGTGTTTATTTAAATGAACTGAGCACAAAGTCGCAGGCCAAATTTGTTGGCTGGCAAGGTGCGTTTTATAATATTGCAAAGGTTTTTTCTGGTGGCGTATTGGTTTATTTGGCTGGCGAGCTAGAGAAGAAGATGGGCATTGCGAATGCCTGGATGATTGTAATGTTTGCCTATGGTGTAATCATGTTGCTATTGGGTTTTTACAACATGAAGATGCTTCCTGAAGGGGAAAAAGCGCAAACTGTTAATTCTGTAAAAGAAAGTTTCAACACGCTAAAGGACGTAATTGTTACCTTTTTTCAGAAAAAAAACATCTGGTTTAGCCTGGCCTTTATTGTTTTTTATCGCTTTGCCGAAGGGCAAGCCATTAAAATTACTCCTCTATTTTTTAAAGCAAGCCGGGCAGAAGGTGGTTTGGGTTTAACAACTTCTCAAATCGGCATTCTGTATGGCGTTTTTGGTGCTGTGGCATTTGTATTAGGTTCTATAGCAGCAGGTTATTTTGTGTCTAACAAAGGGCTAACAAAAAAGACATTGCTTATATTATGCGCTTTTTTTAATGTTCCGTTTGTAGCATACACGTTTTTGGCCATCACGCTACCTACAAATCAACTCATAATAGGTGCCGCCGTAGCTATTGAGTATTTTGGTTATGGTTTTGGCTTTGTTGGGCTTATTTTATTTATGATGCAGAACATTGCGCCAGGCAAGTATAAAATGGCGCATTATGCCTTTGGGAGCGGGTTAATGAATTTGGGATTTATGATTCCATCAATGGTTAGCGGGTTTTTAAGTGATTATTTAGGTTACGAAGAATTTTTTATTTGGGTAATGATTGCCACCATACCTGCATTTTTAGTCACTTGGTTTGTGCCATTGCAAAAAGTGGAAGAAACCGAAGAATTACCAGTTATTGATGAGCATTAAAATGAAGAAACTATTTAAAAGTTTAGTATTACTTATCTGTTGCCTTTCGGCAGATTTAAGCTTTGCACAAACGGCAGACACGAGTTTTGCAGGGCCTTATTTTTTAAAAAGAGTAGCTTATTTTGAAGCCTTGCCAGTAAAAAAAAATGCAATCGTTTTTTTAGGAAACAGCATTACAGAAGTTGGCGAATGGTCGGAACTTTTTGATGATAAAAACATCATAAACCGTGGCATAAGTGGCGATGTTACCTACGGCGTAATTAACCGGTTGCCCTATCTTTTATCGCAAAAGCCTAAAAAGATATTTTTGGCAATTGGGGTCAACGATATTAAAAGAGGAGCAAGCGTAGAAGAAGTTTCAACCAATCTCGAAAAAATCATCAAGCTCATCAAACAGAAATCCCCAAAAACAAAACTGTATGTGCAAAGTATTTTGCCAGTAAATGAAGGGATGTTGGCGGCTATTTATTTAAAAATAACCAATGAAAGGGTTGATGCTGTAAACCAGAAAGTAAAGGAGCTAGCAGGCAAATACGATTTTACCTATGTTGATCTTCATCAATCGCAACTAAAAGGAACTGATGGGCAACTAAAAAAAGAACTGTCAACAGATGGTTTACACTTACAGCCTATGGCTTATATCACTTGGGCAAATTATCTGAAATCTTTAAAATACATTAAGTAAAAACTCGGTGTAAAACTTATAAAAATGCGAATAACAGGAACATTTATAGACGAAATTTCACACGACATTCCCCACCAAAATTGGGGAGCAAAAGAGTGGGAGCAAGATTTTATCCACATGAAAGCCGTCGGTATTGATACCGTGATTATGATACGTAGTGGTTATAGAAAATTCATCACTTACCCATCAGCGTATTTAATGAATAACTACGGATGCTATAGACCTTCAATAGATTTGGTTGAACTTTTTCTAACACTTGCAGGTAAATATGACATGAAGTTTTACTTCGGATTGTACGACAGTGGTGTTTTTTGGGACACAGGAAATTTGCAGGTAGAAATCGATGCAAACAGATATGTGGTAGATGAAGTTTGGACTAAATACGGTCATCATAAAAGTTTTGGGGGCTGGTACGTTAGTACAGAAATAAGCCGCAAAACAAAAGGCTCTATTGATGCACTAAGAACCTTGGGTATGCAGTGTAAAGCTAACAGCAACGGCTTACCCACTTTAATCTCCCCGTACATAGACGGTAAAAAAGCGGTAATGGCCCAACATTCAGAATTGAACAAGGCCGAGGCAATTTCTATAAAAGAACACGAGCAGGAGTGGGGCGAGATTTTCGAGGGAATCTCTGGAGCAATCGATGCCGTTGCTTTTCAAGACGGACATGTAGATTACCACGAACTGCCTGCTTTTTTTGAAGTCAATAAAAAAATGGCAGATCAATTTGGGCTGGAATGTTGGACAAACGTTGAATCTTTTGATCGTGATATGCCCATCAAGTTTTTGCCCATCAAGTTTGATAAAATGCGCTTAAAGTTAGAAGCAGCCGCAGCAGCAGGTTATGACAAAGCCATCACGTTTGAGTTTTCGCACTTTATGAGTCCGCAATCTGCTTATTTACAAGCCGGACACTTGTACAACCGTTACCAGGAATTTTTAAACACATTGAAATAACACTATTAAATACATGAACAGCTACAGCGAAATCTATAAGAAAGAGTTGGTCGAAAATATTATTCCGTTTTGGATGAACCATTCTAAAGACGAAAAACACGGCGGCTTTTTTACTTGTTTGGATAGATACGGAAATGTTTTTGATACCGATAAATTTATGTGGTTGCAAGGCAGGCAAGTTTGGACTTTTGCTACGCTCTACAACCAGTTTGATGGTAATCCAGAATATCTTAAAATGGCGCAACATGGCGCAGACTTTATGCAAAAGCATGGGAGAGACGCAGACGGTAATTGGTATTTTTCTTTAAACCAACAAGGCAAACCATTAGTACAGCCGTACAATGTTTTTTCGGATTGTTTTGCAACGATGGGCTTTGGAGCTTTATATACGGCAACCGGAAAAGAAGAGTATGCAGCTATTGCAAAAAACACATTTGAAAACATTCTTAAAAGAAGAGAGAATACCAAAGGAAAGTACAACAAAATTTACCCAGAAACGCGGGAGTTAAGAAACTTCTCTCTACCGATGATCCTTAGTAATTTATCTATTGAAATTGAACACCTTTTAGAT
>JBBSTQ010000047.1:0-13594 GCA_038235745.1 Sphingobacteriales bacterium | reverse complement strand
TTTGTGGTAGGTAAAAAAGCCTCTGGCTGATAATAATCGTAATAGGACACAAAATAATTGACCGCATTTTCTGGAAAAAACTGTTTGAATTCGCCATATAGTTGCGCAGCCAAGGTTTTGTTGTGACTCAAAATTAAGGTCGGTTTTTGCGTTTCTTGAATCACATTGGCAACGGTAAAAGTTTTTCCAGAACCCGTTACACCCAACAAAGTTTGGTAATTGTCGCCACTTTTTACCCCAGAAACCAACTGTTTAATTGCAGTAGGTTGATCGCCTGCGGGTTTATAATGGGAGGTCATTTTAAAATCCATTCGTCAAAGATAAATATTACAACGTAAAAAGGGATTTACCTTTTCAGATAAATCCCTCATCATCAAACCTTATAAGAACATCGACTGTTCACGATTATAAACTAAATTTTATTCGTTTTGGTTTGCGTATGTTCAGTTTATAATCGCATTTTTACTTTACTATGGCTTTACTGATTTGTACCGAGAAAGTTAACCCCAGAATTAACTATATTTTCCAACATATTTTCGGAAATATATTGGGTGTAGATTTTTCGCTTTGTCATAATGTGGCGTTCTTCAATAGCTATAGCGACGCAAAAATTGTTTATAGCCAAATCAGATTAACGGGTTGTTTAAATTTCAAAAAACATGCTTTCATCGATGAAACAACAATAGTTGCGCAAGATTTAGCTTTCGCCGATTATGAAGGAATAGAAATTCCGTTCGCGGTAAATAATGCAGTTTTTGGTTTCGATGTTTTTGCGGCGAGTTTTTACTTTTTGTCACGATATGAGGAATACACATCGACCGAGGGGGATGAACATCTACGTTTTGAAGGGAAGTCCTCTTTGGCTTTTCGTAAGGGCTTTTTAGAACGTCCGCTGATTGATGAATGGGCTTATGAAATTGCAAGCATCATTGAAAAAGCTTTTCCAGATTTCGAGGTTAGAAAAAGAGAGTTTAAGTACATTCCAACCTTAGATATCGACCGGCCGTTTTACTTTAAAAATGAAACGTTTATTAGGAAAATAGCAAAGTTCGCTTTAGGCGGATTTAAAAAAGATCCGTTTGATGTTTACAAGCAAGTAGCTGATTGGGATAAACGTTTTAACTTAAACACGATTTACTTCTTTCTGGTTGGAACAAAACATGTGAACGACATCTCGCCGGGGACTGCAAATAAACTATATCAATCAGTAATTAAAAAAGCTGGACAAACACATCAAATTGGAATTCATCCATCTTATTACGCGGCTTTAAATCCGGAAGAAGTTATCGGAGAAGTGGAACAACTTTCAAAGATATCAAGTACCGAAATCGAAATCAGTCGCCAGCATTATTTGATGTTACAATTGCCCGAAACTTACCGAGCTTTGATTGACGCCGGAATAACAGCAGACTATACTTTGGCTTTTGCTGATGTGGCAGGCTTTAGAGCAAGCACTTGTACGCCATTTCTTTGGTATGATTTGGAAACTGAAAAAACGACAGAGTTGTTGTTAAACCCAACTGCGGTAATGGATCAAACCTTACGGCGATACATGGGTTTAACGCCAGAACAAGGTTTGGAATTTATAAATCAGCTCATGAGAAATGTTAAAAACGTAAACGGAACTTTCATCAGTTTGTGGCACAATGAATCTATCAACAATTTTGGTGTTTGGAAAGGCTGGAAAGTAGTTTATGAAAAGATGCTGGCTTTGGGTTCTGAGAAGTGACACCTATTTTTTTGAGATGAGAATTGTAAGGTTGAAAATTAATTAGAAACCTTGGTATATGGCAATTTTTTAACCACATAGGTACATAGGCCTTGATTTTGAAAAAAGGACTTTTTTAGACACATAAGGCAAGAGAGAAGATTTGAGCAAGACTCTGTAGTTTTTCAATAGTTTAGATTGATGTGCATATATGGTTGCAATTTTTTGTCATGTATTCAGTTAAAAACCTTAATTTTAATACCATGTTTATCCTAACCAAACAAAACAGTATTGCCAATCATTTCTTGGCAGAAATTCGTGATGCAGATGTGCAACAAGACAGCATGCGTTTCCGCAGAAATATGGAACGGTTGGGCGAGGTTTTCGCTTACGAAATCAGCAAGACCTTGCCTTACGAAGAGTTTGAGGTGCAAACGCCTTTAGGTTTGTCTAATATTAACATGATAAAGGAGCTCCCTGTTTTGGTGACCATTTTAAGAGCAGGTTTGCCTTTGCACCAAGGTTTACTGAATGTGTTCGATAAATCTGATTCCGCATTTATTTCCGCCTATCGAAAGCACAAAAAATCTGGCGAGTTTATTATTCAAATGGAGTACGTTTCCACGCCAGATTTAACCGATAAAATTGTAATCATCTCCGACCCAATGATGGCTACAGGTAGAAGCATGGTTATATGCTGTAAGGAGCTTTTGGCCAACTATAAAATCAAAGAATTGCACATTGTGTCGGTAATTGCTAGCGTGGAAGGGGTTGCCCATGTTAAAGCAAATATCCCGAACGTGAAATTATGGTTGGGTGCTATAGATGAAGAGATGACCACGAAGGCTTACATTGTTCCAGGCTTGGGAGATGCTGGCGATTTGGCTTTTGGAGAGAAGGTGTAAGTGCACAACGCGGTTATTTATACAGTTTATTTTTTAACCACAGCGGACGCAGAGGTCGCAGAGCTAATGAAGCCGAAAGAAAGCTGAACAACATGGCAAACCAGCCAGCGAGATGTTTATCCCAAAGGGATTCCTGTGGCACTGTCGTCAACACGGCGTTTTTAAAATGGGCCACTGGTCTAATTATTTGTTTCCTCTTATAATATTCACGTTTTTTGTATTGTAAAAAATCAATAAATTTGACCACCACCGACCCAAGTCTCCCAAAAAAAGATCCTTACGCCGCATTACGTTTCCCAGAGTTCAGATCGTATTTGCTCATGCGTTTCTTTTTGACCATTGGCTATCAAGTACAGGGTGTAGTAATTGGCTGGTACGTTTATAGTTTAACCAAAGATCCACTTTCTTTAGGTTTAGTAGGTTTGGCAGAAGCTATTCCAGCAATCGGAATTGCACTTTATGGTGGTTATGTTGCCGATAAATCCAACAAAAAATCATTGCTGATAAAGGTAGTAGCACTCATATTATTGTCATCGTCAGTAATGTTTGTGGTCACTTTACCTTCCGTAACCGCAAGTTTAGGGCAGTCCATGCTCATCAATGTTATTTATCTGATGATTTTTGTGAACGGTTTTGCCAGAGGTTTTTACGGGCCGACCGCCTTCTCGCTCATGGCGATGATTATTCCAAGAGCGCATTATCCAAACTCCTCTACCTGGAATAGTTCCGCTTGGCAAACCGCTTCCATTGTTGGGCCAGCCATTGGAGGCCTTTTGTACGGTTTTGCAGGGATTCACAATACATTTATATTTATTTTGACTTGTTTAGTCATTTCATTTATTTCCACATTTTTCTTCAAAAGCAGGCCAGCTACGTATGTTCCAACTACTAGCATGTTAAAGAGTGTATCGGAAGGTTTGCGTTTTGTGTTTAAAACAAAAATGTTGGTTGGCGCATTAAGTTTAGATTTATTTTCGGTGTTTTTTGGTGGCGCAGTCGCGTTAATTCCAGTAATTGCGACAGAGGTTTTACATGTTGGCGCAACCGAGTTTGGTTTTTTAAGAGCTGCGCCAGCAGTGGGAGCGGTTTTAACCATGTTAATTATGACACGCTTTTCGCCCATGGGCAAACCTTGGCGTAACCTTTTGTTAGCAGTTACTGGTTTCGGTATTTCCATTATCTGTTATGGTTTATCCACAAACTTCTACTTAACACTCTTCTTTTTATTTTTAGAAGGTGCTTTTGATAGCGTGAGTGTGATTATTAGATCTACCATTTTACAGTTGCTTACGCCTGATGACATGCGAGGACGAGTCTCCGCTGTAAATCAAATGTTCATCGGTTCATCTAACGAGATTGGGCAGTTTGAATCCGGTTTAACCGCTAAATTGATGCGTACGGTACCGGCCATTGTATTTGGAGGTAGTATGACGTTAATTGTTGCGGCTGCGACTTGGTTTAAGACCAAAAAACTGGTCCATTTAAGTTTGGATGATATCAGTAAAAGCTAAAAAATGGCGGAAGAGGCAGAAGATTTTTCGATAAAGCTTTCGGTTTTTGAAGGACCTTTTGATCTTTTGCTTTTCTTTATCGAAAAGGATGAACTCGACATTTACAACATTCCCATCGCTAAAATAACAGATGATTTTTTGGATTATTTGCACCAGCTTAGTACTTTGAATATAGAGTTGGCTAGCGAATTTATTTTCGTGGCCGCCACGTTAATGCGTATCAAAGCGAAAATGCTTTTGCCTCGCCCCGAGCTAAATGATGCCGGCGAAGAAATAGATTTACAGCAAGATTTAGTGAAACGTTTGTTAGAGTACAAACGCTTTAAAGCAGTGTCCGAAGAAATTAAATTATTGGAGGAAGAGCGCTTTTACAAACTCAAACGAGGAAACATTGCCGAAGACGTGAAACAGTTGTTAGCGGATGCTGATTATACAGAAAGTTTCACATCTTTCGATTTGTATAAATTGCTTAAAACTTATCATAAAACAATGGGGCTTTATCAATCAAGATCTCAAGAGGTAAAGCACACGGTAGAAAAACACCCTTACAGTATCGAAGAGCAAAAAACAAAAATTGCCACACTGTTGTCGATAAATAAGAAAATGGATTTTAAAGCGATGCTAAGCATCTCTAAAGACCGAGTTCAGTTTGTGTACAATTTTTTAGCCATGCTAGAAATGTTACAACAAGAACTGGCAAAAATACAGGTAGGTTTAGGATTTAATAATTTTTGGTTACAGGAGAAAGAAGCGCCTGCTCAATAAAATGGATCACGTTCAACTCATCTGCTAAACCAATTTCAGGCGATTTATCGTTTCTTAAACAATCCATTACTTTTGTTAAAAAAACATCATGCTTATCTGCCGAACCTTGGTAGTAATTGTAGTTATTGGCTTGGTTGATTTGGTTGAATACCGGAATTTCGAAGTTCTCTTTTAAATTGACGCGATCCAGTTTTTCCATGTACTGTCCGCCCACTTTCACGTTCCCTTCTGAACCTATAATCGTCAAACTGCTTTCTAAATTGGTTTGGTAAGTTGCATTGGTAAAATTAAAAGTTCCTCTTCCGCCTTTAGCAAAGTCAAAACTTATTGTTCCGCTATCGTTAAACTCTGTTTTTATTTTAGGGTTTAGCGTAAAAAGGTTACTGTTTATCTTTTGCGGTTCTCCGCAAAGCCAAATCAACAAATCAATAAAATGGCTAAACTGCGAATACAACGGGCCACCACCTAATTTATTAGTTCCTCGCCAAGCAGATTCATCGTAATATTGTTGGTTACGGTTCCAGAAGCAATTGATCTGTAAAAACAAAATATCGCCCAACATCTTATCTGTCATTAGCTTTTTCAACCAAATTGCAACAGGACTATACCTGTTTTGCATTACAGCAAAAACTTTTTTCCCTGATTGCTTTTCGGCTTCCATCATCCTATGCACATCAGGCGTGTGTAAAGCAATCGGTTTTTCACAGATTACATGGTAGCCAGCGTTTAGGCAAGAGATGGTGTGTTCTGGATGCAAACCATTGGGTGTGCAAACACAAACAACATCTGCAGGGATTTCTGCGTTCAAAAAATCTTCAACTGTAGTAAAAAAAGGGACTAGGTTATTTAAGTTTTTATGTTTTTTGAAATCTACGTCTACCACCGCCAATAATTCGGCATCTTTAAAACTATTAACCAAGGCCACATATTTTTTTCCGATGTTGCCGACGCCAATAATTACAAATTTTATGGGATTCATATTAATTTTTATTCAAGTAATGATGTAAAAATGCCTAATTTAGGGCGCTTAAAACAAAAGCTTTAAAATCTGTTTAATAATTGGAAAAACAGTTAATTACGCTGTAATAATATCAAAATATAATATAAATACATGAAAAAAGACAATTTAATTTTCGACCTCATACAAAAAGAACAGGAAAGACAAGAAAACGGCATCGAATTAATCGCGTCTGAGAACTTTGTAAGTAAGCAAGTGATGGAAGCCGCGGGTTCTGTTTTAACCAATAAATACGCAGAAGGCTTGCCAGGCAAAAGATATTACGGCGGTTGCGAGGTGGTTGATGAAATTGAAACCATTGCGATTGAAAGAGCGAAAGAATTGTTTGGCGCAGCATGGGCAAATGTGCAACCACACTCTGGTGCACAGGCAAATGCAGCCGTGTTATTAGCGGTGTTAAATGCTGGTGATAAAATATTGGGTTTTGACTTGGCTCATGGGGGGCATTTAACCCATGGTTCGCCGGTAAATTTTTCCGGGAAATTATATACTCCATTTTTTTACGGAGTTAAAGAAGAAACAGGTTTAATTGATTACGATCAGTTAGAGGAAGTTGCTTTACGAGAAAAACCAAAATTGATTATCTGCGGCGCTTCGGCTTACTCAAGAGAGTGGGATTATAGGTTTATTAGAGCAGTAGCTGATAAAATTGGTGCCTTGGTTTTGGCAGATATTTCTCATCCATCTGGCTTAATTGCAAAAGGTATTTTGGAAAACCCGTTGCCACATTGCCATATTGTAACTACAACTACCCATAAAACTTTACGTGGCCCACGTGGTGGATTGATCATGATGGGTCAGGACTTTGAAAATCCTTGGGGTATAAAAACGCCAAAAGGGGAAATAAAGAAAATGTCGGCTATGTTGGATGGTGCAGTTTTCCCAGGTACACAAGGCGGTCCGTTAGAGCATATTATTGCGGCTAAAGCAATTGCTTTTGGCGAAGCTTTAACAGATGATTACAAAACATACATTCTACAGGTTAAGAAAAATGCTGATGCTATGGCAAATGCTTTAGTAGCCAAAGATTATAAAATTATTTCTGGCGGTACAGATAATCACTTAATGCTGATTGACTTGACCAATAAAGATATTACTGGTAAATTGGCGGAAGAGGCGTTGGGCAAAGCAGACATCACAGTAAACAAGAACATGGTTCCTTTTGATAAAAAATCTCCTTTTGTTACATCTGGCATTAGACTGGGCACTGCTGCTATCACAACACGTGGTTTAACCGAAGACGAGATGGTTGAAATAGTCGATTTAATTGACGGAGTGATTGTTAATCATAAAGATGAAACTTTTTTAACTGAAACCCGTAATAGGGTGCATGCAATGATGGCTAAACATCCATTGTACAAATAAGCTACTTTGAGTTTACTAGAAGAAAATATGTTAGACCAAAATTATCCCAACAATTTGATGGATGATTTTGGTTTGCATGAAATTTCTTCTGATAAACAATTTGATGATATTTTAAAACTTGCCTGCTTTGTTGCGGATTGCGAAGCTGCTTATATTTCTATCATAGATCATAAAAGGCAAAACATAAGATACACCAAAAACTTTCCTTCGGGAGAGTATCCCCTTGACCATTCGGTTTGCAAGTTGGTGTTGGAGCAAAGAGAATTAGTTCAAATTGCAGATATCAACAATTATCCTGCTTTACACGATTCTGTTTTAGCATCGCAACAAAATTTCGCTTTCTATGCTGGTTTACCCATAATAAATGAGCATAATAATGTTTTAGCAACATTGTGTGTACTGCATACTGAAGCCAAGGCATTAACAGCTTTACAAATAGCAAACTTCGAGATTTTAGGCGATCAGGTGCTTAACATCTTAGCCTTGCGTAAGCAAGATATCCAGAAAAAAAAGGACGATCAGTCGGCTGATGAAAACAGAGTGTTTTTTGATGCTTCGTCAAGTGTGATTTGTATTTTAAGTGATAGCCTTGTTATAAAGTCGATTAATAAAGCGTCTTTTGCCATTTTTGGCTTTACGCCCGAAGAGTTGAAAGGCTTAAACATAGCAGATTTTATACTACGCGAAGATCGCATTAGGGTGTTGGAATTAGCAAGCCATAAGCTCAAAAATAACATCAAGAACTTTGAAATTCAAACTCGCATTAGAGCTAAAAACAACAGTATTAAATGGATCAGTTGGAACGCTGTCACCAAAAACAGAAAGTGGTTTATAATAGGCAGAGAGATCACTGCAGAAAAAGAAATTTCAAAAAATTTAAACCAGCTTTCCACTGTTGCCAGCAAGATAAATAGCGGCATAGCCATTGGTAATGCAAAATCCGAAGTTGTTTGGTTAAATCAGGCGTTTACTGATATTACCGGATACAATCTAAATGATGTTCAATCTAAGCGTCTTGGCGATATGCTTGCTGGCAATGGAACAAATAAAGCTTTAATAGCGCAGGAGAGGCAGGAAATAGAGAATAAGAAATCTTCTTCGATAGAGCTTTTAGCTTATCGGAAAGATGGGGAAAAAATATGGCTGTCTATACACAATACCATTATTTTAGATGATAGTGGAGAAATAGATAGTCAAATAGGGATTTATATTGATATTACCGCCAGAAAGGAGTCGGAAAAGCAACTTAAATTACTATCATTAGTTGCTAGCAAAACCAACAACGGTGTTCATATTTGCGATAGCGAAGGAAATGTGACTTGGATTAATGAAGCTTTAGAGAATATCTTAGGTTATAGCAAGGAAACCTTGGTTGGCAAAAAACTGGTTGACTTTGTCAAGGGTAAAGATACCGACTTGGAACTTGTGGAAATTGTTAGGGAAAAAGCTAGAAAATTTGAGCCTTTCAATATTGAGCACAAAGTTTACCGAAAAGATGGAAGCGAAATATGGATTTCTATCGCTAATACGCCAATTTACAATGAGGCTATCAACCAGCATACGCAGATAGAAATCATTAACGACATCACGCGTCGTAAGCAAGCTGAATTTCAAATGATCGCATCGCGAGAGGAGACTTTACAGTTGAGCAAAGCTAAAGAGTCGTTTTTATCCATCATGAGCCATGAGATTAGAACGCCTTTAAATGCGATTATTGGGTTAGCGGATATCCTGTACTCAGAAGAAAAGCTTCCTGCTCAAGAGCAGTCCATCAACTTACTTAAGTTTTCTGCAGATAATTTGCTGAGTCTGATCAACGACATTTTAGATTTTTCTAAAATTGAAGTCGGTAAAATGACACTTGAAAATAAACGATTAGATATTAGAGTCTTGCTGATGAACATCGTTGATTCTATGCGGTTCAAAATAGATGGAAAGCCAATTGAGTTGAGTTATGATGTAAATAGCCAAGTTCCAGAGCTTGTGCGTGGCGATAAAACAAGATTGTATCAAGTGCTGTCTAATTTAATCAACAATTCTATTAAATTTACCGAGAAAGGTGTAGTGAAAATTTTAGTGGAACGTTCGCCAGATACTCGTGACAAGGTGACGCTAAATTTTAGAATAATAGATACGGGAATTGGTATCCCAGAAGATAAAATTTCGACCATTTTTGAGCCTTTCACGCAAGCGGAAAGCAATACCGCAAGAAAATACGGCGGATCTGGTTTAGGTTTGTCTATTACTAAGAAGTTGATCAACTTATTTGACGGAAAAATAGTTGTTAAAAGTGAGCTAGGGGTTGGCACCGAGTTTTCCTTTGATCTTAAGTTTAACAAATTTGAAGGCCCTTTAGAAATGCCAGAAAAGAAACAAGATATTCAAATTGACGCTAAGATTTTAGTAGTTGATGATAACGAAATCAACACTTTATTAGCCAAGCGTGTATTAAGCAGGTTTGGTTTAACGGTAGTAACTACCAGCAACGGAAGAGAAGCGATTGAGTTACTGCAAAGCAAAGACTTTGATTTAGTGTTGATGGATGTACATATGCCAGATTTGGATGGCTATGAAACCACCACCATACTTAGAGCAATGGACGACGCTTACTTTAAAAACCTACCTATTATTGCGTTAACTGCTTCTGTATTGGATGATGGTTTGGACGGTATTGAAAAATGTGGGATGACAGATTTTCAGCTGAAACCTTTTAATGCAGAAGAACTAGCTAACAAAATTGAAAAATACGTACGTAAAAGCTAAAAGCGTAAAACTCGTTTTTGCTTCTCAAGATTCTAATTAAAAAAGGTAAGCGATTTTTGCAGAGTACCGTAACGTTTAAAATTAGGTTTCACAATTTTATTTAGCTTTGTCAACACAAAAATGTAAAGTTGATTTAAATGTTGAAATCTATAAAAGGTAACATCTACGTTGCTTTAATATTAAGGCTACTTATTGTATTTCTTTTATACACTATTTGTAGAGTTCTTTTTTTAGCGTTCAACCTCGACTCATTCACGGGCTTATCTGCCAAAGAAATTTCCATTATACTTTTAGGCGGTTTAAAATTTGATTTAAGTGCAATTTTGTACGTCAATAGCTTATTCATACTAAGTCAATTAATCCCGTTCAAATTCGTTTATAACGTTATATACCAAAAGGTGTTTTCATGGGTGTTTTTTGTGACCAATGCAATAGGTTTGGCCACTAACGTTGGCGATATCGTTTACTTTCCTTTTACGCTAAAAAGAACAACATTTTCAGCTTTCTCACAGTTTTCTAATGAAGATAATTTAGGCAAGTTGTTTTTAAAGTTCATGTTTTTAGATTATTGGTACATCACGGTAATTTTTGTGGCGATGCTGTTTTTTATGGTTTGGTCCTATAAAAAAATAAAACTGATGCAACCTTGGTTAAAATCAAACATTTTGTACTACGGTTTGGTCACAGGCTTACTGGTGCTATCAGCTTGGCTTTGTATTGCAGGTATGCGAGGGGGTTTTCGGCACAGTACGCGGCCCATCACCATAAGCAACGCGGGCGAATTTGTGGAAGATCCTGCAGCCATCAATATCGTAATTAATACACCTTTTTCAATCATCAGAACCATAAGCACAAAACCTTTAAAGAAGCGTGAATACTTTGCGCAAACATTGGCGGATAGCTTATATTCTCCGCTTAAAGTTGCAGATACGAGTGTGCCATTTCAAAAGAAAAACGTGGTTGTTCTCGTTTTAGAGAGTTTTAGTCGAGAATATATTGGCGGTTTCAATAAGGAGTTAGAGAATGGAAAATACAAAGGCTATGCTCCGTTTTTAGATTCCCTAAAATCTGTTTCCTTATCTTTTAATAACGCTTATGCAAACGGTAGAAAATCCATCGAAGGGCTTCCTTCGGTAATTGCAAGTATTCCAGGGATTAACGAGCCTTTTGTATTGGGCTACTATTCGGGCAACAAGATTAATAGTTTGGGTGGCTTGCTGGGCAAAGAAAGTTATCATACCTCGTTTTTCCATGGTGCACCAAATGGCTCAATGGGTTTTAGTTCATTTGTAAACTTAGCCGGCATACAGCATTATTACGGTAAAACAGAGTACAATAACGATGAGGATTTCGACGGGATTTGGGGAATTTGGGACGAGCCTTTTCTGCAGTTTTGGGCGAATAAAATGAACTCGTTTCAACAGCCTTTTTTCAGCAATATATTCACGGTTTCCTCCCACCATCCGTTTAAAGTACCAGAACAGTACGAGGGGAAATTCCCTAAAGGCACACTCCCGATCCACCAAAATATTGGCTATACGGATATGGCTTTGCGTAAATTTTTCGCCACAGCCTCCAAAATGCCTTGGTATAAAAACACAGTATTTGTGATTACGGCAGATCACTCTACCGTGGCTTGGCATGCAGCATATAAAACTTCGATTGGAGCTTTTGCAGTACCCATAATTATTTTTGACCCCAGCGGAGATTTAAAAGGGCAGGTTGATGAGCCAGTACAGCAGATAGATATCTTCCCGACCATTATAAATTATTTACATTACAACAAGCCTTATTTTGCTTTTGGTAACGATATGTTAAAGCAAGATGAAAACCATTTCGTCATCAACACCATTGATGGAGATTATCAAATTATGATGGGCGAGTATGTGATGCTATCAAAAGAGGATAAGCCGGTTAAGCTGTTCAATTACAGAAAAGATGTTTTTTTGAAAAACAACTTATTGGAGATAGAGCCCACCCGGGTGGAAAAATTGGAAAATCATTTGAAGGCATTTATTCAGCAATACAATAAGAATATGATTGATAATACACTAACTGGAAATTAGTTAGTAGGGTAGCATCAAAATATCAATTACTATTAATGTAGATTTTTTGTGGATTAGAACGGTTTTGCGTTAGGGATTGAAGTGAAAATCCTTTTTGTGCGCCAGCTGGCGCACAAAAAGATTGAAACGAAAAGCCCGCCCGAACGCCAAAATGAATGCATTGATACTCGAACGTAAATTAACTCATCAAAAACTAAGCAGAGTAACCAAAGCTCTTCAAGTAGTTCTCACGGTTTCGCCAATCTGGGATCACTTTCACAAACATCTCTAAAAATACTTTTTTCTTCAAAAACTCTTCCATGTCTTGGCGAGCGTAAGTACCAACTTTTTTAAGCATGGAACCGCCTGTGCCTATCAAAATATTTTTTTGAGAGTCACGTTCTACCACAATTTCTGCGCTAATTCGTATAATGTTTTTTTCTTCTTTAAAAGCGGTAATTAAAACTTCGGTGCTGTATGGAATTTCTTTTTTATAAAACTTGAAAATCTTTTCCCTAATCATCTCAGAAACAAAGAACCTTTCAGACCGATCCGTTAGCTCATCTTTTTCGTAATATGCAGGGTGTTCCGGCAAATTTTCTAGTATAAAGCTCATTACAGGCTCTGTGTTGTAAGCATGTAGCGCAGAACAGCCAACAATTCCTTCTGGGTTTAATTTCTCTCTCCAGTAGTTAATTTTAGCTTCAATAAGGTCGTTGGTAGATTCATCTATTTTGTTTATGACCACCAAAACCTTGGCTTCAGTTTTCTTTAGCTTCTCTAATACATCTTCCTCATCTTGCTTTTCATTGATGTCAGTTACGAAAACTAAAATGTCGGCATCAACCAAAGCATCATCAACAAAATGCATCATATTTTCTTGCAATTTGTAGTTGGGTTTGATGATTCCGGGCGTATCTGAGAAAACAATTTGATAATTTTCTTGATTTACGATGCCTAAAATACGGTGGCGAGTAGTTTGCGCTTTTGGCGTAATGATAGCCATACGTTCGCCAACTAGCTGATTCATAAGGGTTGACTTACCTGCGTTTGGCTTACCAATGATGCTAACAAAACCTGCTTTATGTGTCATGTAAAATATTGTAAAAAAGATTTGGAGTACAAAGAAACGAATTATATCTTTGCAGACCAATTAAGAACGACCATTTGTTCTTTAAAAGGTAGAAAAAAGAAAGTTTTTTCTAATTAAGATTTGAAAGTTTAAAACCAAACATACAGTGCGGGGTGGAGCAGTTGGTAGCTCGTCGGGCTCATAACCCGAAGGTCATAGGTTCGAGTCCTGTCCCCGCTACCTAATAGTTGAGTTTGTCAACCGGCTTAAAAGCCGAAGGTCATAGGTTCGATCCCGATAGCTATCGGGACTGTCCCCGCTACCTAATAGTTGAGTTTGTCAACCGGCTTAAAAGCCGAAGGTCATAGGTTCGATCCCGATAGCTATCGGGACTGTCCCCGCTACCTAATAGTTGAGTTTGTCAACCGGCTTAAAAGCCGAA
>JBBSTQ010000046.1:0-13659 GCA_038235745.1 Sphingobacteriales bacterium | reverse complement strand
TCTTCCACAGCGAAACCGTTTGTTGGTAATTCATCGCCGTAAGGAGGGTCCAACATTACTTCTTCGCCGTTTGCATTAGTCAAAGTATCTGTTAATGGATTAAAATCTAAACGACCTGAAATTGCGATTGCAGCAACCATTTCTGGCGAAGCAACAAACGCACAAGTGTTTGGGTTTCCATCGGCTCTTTTCGCAAAGTTTCTGTTGAAAGAGTGAACGATGGTGTTTCTTTCTTGTCTTTCCGCACCAACTCTGTCCCACATACCAATACATGGTCCGCAAGCATTAGTGAAAATAGTTGCATCTAAATCCTCGAAAGTTTTTAGTAAACCGTCTCTATCGGCAGTGTAGCGTACTTGTTCAGAGCCAGGGTTAATCCCGAAAGATGATTTTGTACCTAATTGTTTTTCAATTGCTTGGCGAGCGATAGAAGCTGCTCGTGATAAATCCTCGTAAGATGAGTTGGTACAAGAACCAATTAAACCCCACTCAACAGTTAAAGGCCAGTCATTTGCTACCGCAGCTTCTTTCATTTTAGAAACTGGCGTTGCCAAATCTGGAGTGAAAGGACCGTTTAAATGTGGCTCTAATGTAGAAAGATCGATTTCTACAACCTCATCAAAATATTGTTCTGGGTTTGCGTAAACCTCAGGATCTGCTGTTAAATGTTCTTTAATTTTGTTTGCACCATCAGCAACATCGGCTCTGCCGGTCGCTCGTAAATAACGCTCCATGGACTCATCGTAACCAAAAGTAGAAGTGGTTGCGCCAATTTCCGCACCCATATTACAAATGGTTCCTTTACCTGTACACGACATGGAAGTTGCACCTTCGCCAAAATATTCAACAATTGCACCAGTACCACCTTTTACAGTTAAGATACCAGCAACTTTTAGAATCACATCTTTTGGAGCTGTCCAGCCGCTTAATTTGCCGGTTAGTTTAATACCAATTAGCTTAGGGAATTTTAGCTCCCAAGGCAAACCTGCCATTACATCACAAGCATCTGCACCACCAACACCAATTGCTAGCATACCCAAACCACCAGCGTTAACCGTGTGGGAATCGGTCCCAATCATCATTCCGCCTGGAAAAGCATAATTTTCTAAAACCACTTGGTGGATGATACCTGCACCTGGTTTCCAAAAACCGATACCATATTTATTTGATACAGAACCCAAGAAATCAAAAACCTCTTTACTTTCAGAATTTGCTTTTGGTAAATCTGTTTCTGCACCGCTTTTAGCTTGAATCAAGTGGTCGCAATGTGCCGTTGAAGGTACTGCAACTTGCGCTCTGCCTGCTTGCATAAATTGCAATAAAGCCATTTGTGCAGTTGCATCTTGCATGGCCACGCGGTCTGGAGAGAAGTCAACATAAGAAGCTCCTCTTTCGTAAGTCTCTTTTGCTTCGCCGTCCCACAGGTGAGCGTACAATATTTTTTCTGTAAGGGTTAAAGGTTTGCCAACAACTTTGCGAGCCGCTATAATGCGTTCTGCAAAACCTGCATATACCTTTTCAATCATGTCTATATCAAATGCCATTTTATGAATTGGTTTTTGTGTTCTAAATTATAACAGCTAATTTATAAAAAATTGTGTTTAAATGTGTTAAATTTATGTAATTAGGGGGGTAATTTAAAAGGTTTCTAAGTAGTTCTACTTACAGACTTTAAGAATCTTCATTTTTATAATACCTTTCAATATCTTTTTTGCGGGCTTTATGCCTCTTAACCATTTGGTTATGCAGTGAGGCAATTGTTTTTTGGTCAGCATAAATATGGGCAATTATCATTATTCTTGCATCCCTAATGCTCATAAGTTCATAGTCTGGCTTTTGGGCTAATCTGATTTTCATCAGGTATAAGCCTGCCATCATAACTAATGCTTGGTGATGGTGCCAAGCTAACCAACCCCTAACCTGATAGCCCGATAGACCTGTTTCATTTTTCGAGTCGTCGAAACAACGCTCTACCCAATATCTGCCGGATTGAAAATAGGCATATTGTTCTATGGTGTATTCATCAACCTTTCCATTGCTAAAACTATATTTTACCTGTGGGTTTTTGTCTATCGTTTTTGTAATAACCAAGGTTCTAGCTTGGGCTTTTTTCTCAGTACCATCCCAATGCCAAACGATAACGGTATGTACCTGCAGGCGTTTCCACCCTTTAGCCGTTTTTCTTACGGCAACCAGTTCAAAGTCATTCCCACTTAGGTTTCTGCAATATTTATCTACGCGGGTTGCCTCAATATTGGGCATGATTCTGGTGGGTGTCCTACCTTTTTTTTTGCTTTTTTCGGGGATTGAAAAAATTGGCTTCCGCAAAAAAATCGTTTCATCTTTATGAATATCCAATACGTAAAAAAGCCCCTCTTCATCTAATCCTCGGGTTAGTTCAGAGCTGTGTCCATATAAACCATCGCCACCGATCCAATCAAATTTTACGCCCAGGGCTACTTGCGCTTTTATCATTTCTAAGGCCAGCTGGGGTTTGGTCTTGAATACCGATTTGGCTTCGGGTATGTGTGCCTTGTTGCATCTGTTTTTGTCATCTATCCACTTTTGGGGTAAAAACAACGCTGTATCAATCAAGGTCGAATTTTCATTGTTTGTCAACGAACAGTAAACGGCTACCTGGCAATTATCTACCTTGCCTATTACCCCCGCATATTGCCGAGCTACCCCAACAGACTCTGTTCCCTTTTTCAAAGTCGCACTCTCATCAATAATCAGACCCGTCGGCGTATTGTTCTCAAGTTTAACCTGCGCCATTATTTCACTCGTTTGAAGCATGGTACACTCATTGACAGACTGATAATCCCACTTCGATTCGCTCAAAAAATGATAGTACTGATGATATTCTATTTCCGGATCAATATCCTGTTCGACCATTCGCTCCATATTGGTATGACCTTTTTCGCACCTTAACAGATTGGCAATGTAGGATAGCGCAATCTTCTGGCTGTTCCGTCGATGTACGACAAAACTCTTGTTATAAGTTTCAACATAGGTATTTAGATTAATGTAATCATTATCAAGTAGATATGATTTTTAGGCAAAATTTTTTTTATCGGATAGTGCTTGAGCCATTGTCAATTACTATCTTCGTACATATTATGCTTAAATATACACTTAATTAATTGAATATCAAGATTTTATCTTGCTATTTTAAAGTATAAAAGTAGAAGTAGGATCAAGAGCAAAGACGCGAGAATCTAGACTAAGGACAAAAGAATAAAGAGCAAAGACGCTAGAATCGAGAAATAAAATCGAGAGATGTTAGTAAATACGCAATAATCAAGGGGATTAGTTCTTACTTTAGATTCAAGAGTCAAGATAAAAGAATAAAGAGTCAAGAGCGACGAGCCAAGATTCAAGAGCCAAAACAGGATGGCGCCTTAAAGTAAAATTTAATTTCCTTATGATTAATCAATTGGCAAAGCATTCAGTCATTCTCTCCTTCAGTCCTTCAAAATTACCTCCCCGCCCAATCAATCCCTTTTCTTAACAACCTCATCGTCTCAGCTTCGGCACTATCAGGTAAAGCTTTAAAATCATAAACCCAAGAAGCCATCGGAGGCATACTCATTAAAATTGACTCAATTCTACCGTCAGTTTCTAAACCGAATTTTGTTCCCGCATCATAAACTAAATTGAACTCTGCATATCTGCTTCTTCGCTGAAATTGCCATTGCTTTTCTTCCAAAGTAAACTGTTTGTCACGCGTGTTTTTAACTAAATCGGTATAAATCGGCACAAAAGAATTCCCGACGGATTTTGCAAAATCAAAAAGTTGTTGCCAGTTTAATTCTGTGGATTCGGGTGTTAAGCGATCATAAAATATACCACCAATTCCTCGAGTTTCGTTCCGGTGTTTGATGAAAAAATAATCATCTGCCCAGGTTTTAAACTTTGGATAAAAATCGGCATGAGCTAGATCACAAGTATTTTTGATGTAAGAATGAAATTTTTTGGCGTCTTCTTCGATGATGTAGTGCGGTGTAACATCAATGCCACCACCAAACCAACGCAAAGTTTCATTGCCTGTGCCTTGCATTTCAAAATAGCGAATGTTCATGTGGATAATGGGCACCCAAGGATTATGCGGATGTAAAACGATGGAAACTCCGGTGGCAAAAAAATCTTCTTGATCTGTTTTGAAAGAGTTTTTCACGGCATCGGGCAATTTGCCGTAAACCGCAGAAAAGTTAACGCCTCCTTTTTCAATCAATTGACCATTTTGGACGACTTTACTTTCGCCACCACCGCCACCCGGGCGTTCCCATTTTTCGGTTTCAAATAAAGCACCGCCATCTAATGCGGTTAGGCTTTCTACTATATTTTGTTGTATGGCTTTAAAACCATCTGCAATCTTGTCTTTATTAGGCATTAGCTGGTAGTCAGTTTTAATTTGTCTCGGTATGCTGTTAATAATCTGGTTTTGGAAATAAAGCCCACAAAACTTCCATTCTCAAAAGCAGGTAAATTCCAAAGGTCGGCAGCGTCAAATTTGGCGATGATTTCGTCAATTCCCTCATCTACATTCACGCGGAATTTTGTGGTCAACACCAAATCATTTACCCTAAGTGTTTGCTGCATTTCAGGGTCTAAAAGCACTTTTCTTACTTTATCAAAAACAATAAATCCTTGATATTTTTCTTCTCGGTCTCGGCAAACCAAAATATTACGGTTAGATTGTCTTAATACTGTGATCAGCTCTGGTATGCTACTATCGCCATAAATAACCTCAAAATCTTTATCAACTACCTCATGAAATTTAATAAGGCTCAAAATATTTTGATCGTAATCTTCTGTAAATATTTTTTTCTCGGCTGCCAAATGCTTTAAATCCATGGAGTAGGGCTCAAAAATTTTAGCAATTGCGTAGGAAGTACAAGAAACCAACATCAGCGGAATCATAAGCTCGTAACCGCCCGTTGCCTCTGCAATTAAAAATATCCCAGTTAAAGGTGCGTACATTACGCCACTTAAAATACCACACATACCGACCAAAGTAAAATTACTTACCGGGAGATTTACGAATTGCAATTTGTTAGCAACACTAGCGAAGAAAAAGCCTAGAAATGCACCGTTAAAAAGTGATGGAGCAAAATTACCACCGCTACCGCCACTCGCTAACGTGATGGAAGTCGCGAATACTTTAGTCATGAAAATTAGCCCAACAAATGCAATCATAGGCCAATCGCCAAAACCTGTGAGGTTAAAAAAGCTTCCTTTTAAGATTTCTTCTGGGTGTGCCGAAGCCAAAGATTTTACGCTTCCGTAACCTTCGCCAAAAAGAGGAGGGAAGGCGAAACATAAAATTGCGATAATTAACCCGCCCAATAATGCCTTGGAGTATTTGTCCCACTTAAGCTGATGCTCAAAAAAATGCTCGACTTTGTTGGTGCATTTGGCGTAGTAAACCGATACCAATCCGCAAAAAACGCCTAATAACAGATAGTAAGGAACATTGGTGTGATTGAAATCTTTTAAACTGTTGAAGTGGATGAGGATATCTTCATCTAAAATGATTTTGGAGATTAATGCGCCGCAGACCGAAGCGACAATTAATGGAATAAAATCCGAGAAGACTACTCCGACTAAAATAACCTCAATGGCAAACATAACTCCGGTTATTGGGGCGTCAAAAACTGCAGAAATACCAGCGGCGGCACCACAAGCCAATAACAAAATTCTTTCGCGGTAGCTTAAGCCATAAGTGCGGGCGAAGTTAGATCCAATAGCAGCACCGGTTACAGCAATTGGCCCTTCCAAACCAGCAGAGCCACCAAAGCCAACCGTTAAACCGCTGGCAATCATCTGTGAATACATTTTTGAACGGGCGGAAACGCCAGAACGTTGAGAAATATCTGTTAAAATTTTAGAAACTCCTTTACCATCTCGGCCATGCAAGAATGTTTTTACCACCCATACCGTCAGCAGAATACCGATGGCCGGCAAAAAAAGGTTTAAAAAAGGATACTCAAAAACTTCGAGCTGGTGATCTATTAAAAGGTGGATGTTGTGGACAGCAATTTTTAATAAAACCGCGGCAAAGCCGGCCGATAGGCCAACCAACACTCCTGATAAAATTAAAAACTGACTTCTACTTAAATGATTGTAAACAAACTTTATAACAAGCTGGTGATGCCTGAAGTATTTCATCCTTTTATTATTCCTCAACGTAATTCAAATCTTTACCGTAAGTCTTTTTGAGGTTGTGCACCGCCAAAAAGCTGTGGTAAGGGTAGTAATACCAACAATAAGTGCCGAGTTGATGATGCCGAATGATGCTTTTAGCCACTCGAAATTCAGCGTAATTAAAACCAATGAGCCTATAATAAAATGGGGAACAGTGGTAGTAAAGTGGAGCGTAAATTTGTCCCGAATTGTTCTCTTGCAATAGTAACAAAAATTACCCAAAAACCAGTGGAAATACCCGAAAGAACGCACAATATGAAGAATATTTTTACACTCGCCCCTTTGCAAAACAGAAACAACAAAACACTGCATAGAGTTGCGAATATAAAAATGGTAACAAGCTTTTTTTGAGGCGTGAAAATCTGACTTAAAAGCCGGTAATTAAGTCGCTGAGGGCAATGCCAAATAGGTAGATGCTACGGTTAGTAAAGAACAATATTTCTATTAACTTACGTCGGTTTAATATTGTTAAAATGAGACAAAAATTTTCAACTCAATTCAGGAAAATTTTATTTGATAACGATTTTCAACGGAAAATAGGTTAACTTACCTAAAGCTTAGGTGTAAAGGTTGCAAACTGTATATCAGAAGGTGACAAATGTTGTTTGCGAACTTGGATGGTAGTGCTCTATATGGGGATTTTAAGTACTTTTTTGTGGACCTAGTATTCAATCTGAACTGTAATCAATTGCGTTTTTAATCTTAACAAACATTTTTGAGTGTTTATTGGTTATTATACTTTATGAGCGACAAAACGTATCAAACGGAAACAAAGATTTTAAGGGGTAAAAACGTTCTAGAACATCTTTGCGATGAATGTTTGTCTTTGGGGGACAAAATTTTGATTGTGTTTTCAGAAAATATGATCAAGCAATCTGGGTTGTACGCAAGAGTGGTTTCGCTGTTGAATATTTGTGGAATTGAGCATATTACCTATGAATGCGAAAGCAAAACATATTCTGATAGTGAGATAAAAAATGCTGTTGAATTAGGAAAGAAGGAAAATGTTCAGTTGGTGTTGGCTATCGGTGATGAGCAGCTGATGTGTTTCTCTAAAATTGTGGCGCACACATTTTATAATGATGTCAAAGCACCGCAATCTACAAAGCCTCATTTGCCTATTATTAATATCACTTCTTTTTTGAATTTGAACAACGATACAAATACACCCGTTCAAAATGTTGCGTTAAATTATCATCATGTTAAGCCAACAACATCCTTCGTGGATTTTGAATATTAAAAAATCCCTCTAAATTAACTAAAGGGATTTAAGATATGTGTTTACTACACTTAGCTAAAAAGATACTAAATAATACTGATCAATTAAGTTTAAGCTTAATTAATTAAGCTTTTCCGCGTTTAGCTTTCTCGCCGTAATTAGGTAACGAATTTGCTAAAAGCACAATCCCAACTCCTCCAATTGCAATACCTCCAAAAAATACAGCTGCAGCAGAATGAATTCCGTTATTTGAATCAGATGGGTTAAATGAATGCGCAGGAGTTAAAACTACAGAACCTAATATTACCAAAACGCCAATAATTAGGATAAGGGTACCAATATTTTTCATTTGTGATTATTTTATGAGGCAAATATAATGAATAATAATTTGCTGTTTATATCTTTTTGAAAATGGATTGTGTTTAAATCTTAATCTTTAAACCATCCCTTTCTTCCGAAATACCAAATCTGTCCGACGGCAATAACCAGCATCAATCCCATTACATAAACATAGCCGTTTGCCATGTACAATTCGGGCATGTTGGTTTTAAAAACTTGACCGGTTTCTGGATTTTGATGCGCAAAATTCATCCCGTAAACTCCTGCAATAAACGTTAACGGAATAAAAATGGCAGAAATAATGGTCAAGGTTTTCATTACTTCGTTCATTTTGTTACTCATTAAAGAAAGGTACAAATCCAACAAGCTAGTTGCAGTTTCTCGCATGCTTTCTATCAAATCTATAACTTGGATGCTGTGGTCATACGCATCTCGTAAAAACACATGTGTATCTGGATTAATTAATTTATTGTCTGCTCTTAATAAATCGTTGAGCTTGTCTCGTTCTGGCCAAGCCGCCCTCCGCATAGAAATCATTAGTTTTTTTACACCCTGAATTCGGAACATCAATTGTTTACGAGGTTTTTGATAAAGGTGCTCTTCCACAATTTCCAATTCATCGCCCAAGCGGTTTACGATAGTGAAGTAATGGTCAATTACGGTATCCATAATTGCGTACATCATGTAGGAAGATCCCAAAATCCTGATATTCCCTTTGGTGTTTTTGCGAAGTCTGGTTCTTACCGGTTCTAAAATATCATCATAATCTTCTTGAAAACTGATGAGCATTTTATCAAAAAGTAAAAATGAGAGTTGCTCGTTTTTAAGCTCTAAACGAGTTCCAAGCTCTAGCATTCTGCTGACTACAAAATTGTAACCATCATGTTCTTCATTTTTTGGACGTTGGTGGGTATGTACAATGTCCTCCATTACCAGTGGGTTTATAGTAAATTTTTCCTGAATAAAGTTTAGCACATCTTGTGATCCTAAGCCTTTAATGTCAATCCAATGGTCACAAGTTTTGTCTTTTTCGCAAAAAGAAATTGCTTCACTAATACTTTCAGTTTGCAGCTCTTCTAATACGTTTTCGCGATAAGAATAAACAAAAATCTTGCTAGGCAGGGATGCTTCGGTAATAAAGAATGTCCCTGGAACCTCGCCAGGTTTAGTGGTTCTTTTGGGCTGAATGATATTAATTCTTGAGATATTGAGCTTTGGCAGAGGAATTTTTATCATCACAGAAAAGTTTAAATTAATCTTATAAAAATTTTAAGGTTTGTGGGCCTTGGTTAAACAATAAATCAACAATACTCAAATTATTTTGATACCCAATTCTATCTTCAAAAACTTGAAAATAAGGATTGTTGTTATAGCCGGATTCATTTTTCCAATTTAAGGTATTCCTAAAATCGTCTTTATCTGTATAAGTTTTTACGTAGTCTGTCGTAAAATTATAATCGATAGGGAGTTTTATTGCTTTAAGCACAACATCTAACAATGCAACATTATAATCAAATAAAAAATCAAACTTATTGTGATAAAACGGATGGAAAATGTCTTCGTAAAACTCGAAATAGGAAGAGCTTCTGTAGCTGGTTTCTAAACTTTGCCAATGTATGCGTTGCCAATCATCGGCATTACTGATTCTGATTTCTTTATATGGTGTGTGATTTTCGTTACCTTTTTTTACAGGGACGGTTAAGTTCAGCTTACCGTTTGGCCCAGCAATAACAGTTCTGTTTCTGCTGGTTTGTTTGGGGTAATTCTCCTGTTTTTCTATCAATACCTTATTCGTTCTATGGTTGAGTAGATTTTTAAAGAATTCTACATTTGGCAGATAAAACAACGGAAAAACTGCGCCTGATTCCATTTCTATTTTTTTTATGTTTGCAATTAATATCCAACGAAATTAATGATAAATAAAGGGCTTTATAAAGTAATCGTATTTTTTTTGTACGCTTTATCGCTGTTGCCAATGTCTGTTCTCTATCTTTTTGCAGATGCCCTATACTATTTACTGTATTATATTGTGAGGTATAGGAAGGATGTTGTTAGAGAAAACCTGACGAATTCTTTTCCAAAGAAAAATCTTACCGAAATTAAGAGTATTGAAAAAGAGTATTTTAGCTACTTGGCCGATTTGATTTTTGAAGTGGTTAAAATGATTTCTGCATCGCCCGAGTTTTTATGGAAAAGATACACGCTGTCTAATGCTGATGTGGTAGAAAAATACGAAGCCAAAAACCAAAGCTATCTTTTTGCTGTTGGGCATTACGGCAACTGGGAATGGAACACCATAGTAACTCCGCTGATGGTAAAAGCACAACCTTTAATTATATATAAACCATTAACAAGCGAGTATTTCGATGATTTTTTAACTAAGATCAGAGAGAAAAGTGGTACAAAAATGATTAAGATGAAAGGCACTATGCGGGAGTTTATTAAGCGTAAAAATGAGTTGACCGTCACGGTTTTCGCTGCCGATCAAACACCAGCAAGGGGAGAAATACGTGAATATGTTACTTTTTTAACCCAGCCTACCCCTGTATTTCTAGGGTTAGAAAAAATAGCAAAAAGCACCAATTACCCAGTGGTTTTTTGCGACATTACCCGAGTAAAAAGGGGTTATTATAATTGCGATTTTAAGTTGATTAGCGACAAACCAGCAGAAACTGCCGAGTTCGAAATCACAAAAAAACATGTGCAAATTTTGGAAGATAGGATAAATGCCGAACCTGCGTATTGGTTATGGTCGCACAAGCGTTGGAAATATAAGCAAGTTTAAATTTGATGGATAGCCCTAGCGTAGCAGTTGTTGTTTTGAATTGGAATGGGAGAATGTTCTTAGAACAATTTTTGCCTTCTGTTTTTAATTCGTCGTACCCAAAATTGCAGATTATTGTAGGTGATAACCACTCTAGTGATGATTCAGTGGCTTATCTTAAGGAAAACTTCCCTTTAGTAAAAATAATTCACAACGATGATAACTATGGTTTTGCTGAAGGCTATAACAAAGTTTTAGCACAAGTAGAAGCCGACTATTTTGTGCTTTTGAACTCTGATGTGGAAGTGCATTCTACCTGGATAAAACCAGTGATTGATTTAATGGAAAGCGACGAGAATATCGCAATAGCGCAACCTAAAATTAAGTCGATGATCAACCGAAATGAGTTTGAATACGCTGGTGCAGCTGGCGGTTTTTTAGATATTTTAATGTATCCGTTTTGCCGTGGGCGGATATTTGACACGGTAGAAAAAGATAACAATCAGTACAATGATAATTTAGAGATTTTTTGGGCTTCGGGATGTGCATTGTTCATTAAATCTGCAATTTGGAAAAGAGTAGGGGGCTTGGATGCTAACTTTTTTGCACACATGGAAGAAATTGATTTGTGTTGGCGGGTAAAAAACTTAGGCTATAAAGTGATGTATTGCGCCAATTCAACTGTTTGGCATGTTGGTGGGGGTACTTTGGCGGTGGAAAGTCCGCGTAAAACCTTTCTCAACTTTCGTAACAATTACTACCTCATTCGTAAAAACTTAAAACCAAGTACAGCACTATGGGTTATACCGCTTAGGTTTTGTTTAGATTTTTTGGCCTTAATCAAATTTTTGTTTGCCGGTAAATTCAAAAATGCAATAGCTATATCAAAAGCACACAGAAATGTTTTTTTAAGCTTTTTTTCTAAAAAAATCAAGTACAACAAAGATGTCTCCGACAGCCCAAACACGGTTGGATTATACAAAAACAGTATCGTTTGGGATTATTTTGTGCTGAACAACAAGACCTACAGTAAACTACGCAAATAACACCCAGTGACCTTAAAAAAATCTGATACGCTGATTATGGCAATTGCCACAGCGTTTATTGTAGCCAACATTTATTACTGCCAGCCATTAATTGTACTTATTGCAAAAGAGTTCAATATTAGTTTGGCAAAAGCTGGGCAAACTTCTTACTTAACGCAAGCCGGATATGCAGTGGGGCTTTTGTTTTTAGTGCCTTTGGGCGATATGTTCGAGCGCAAAAAGCAAATTGTTTTTACTACCGTTTTGGCAGTGCTTGCGCTGATTATGGCGGCTAGCGCTCAAAGTTTTGTGATTTTGCAAATTGCGTGTTTCCTTGTTGGTTTCAGTTCTTGCGTACCACAGCTTATTTTACCTCTGTCGGCGCACTTATCTGCGCCACAGCAGCGTGGTAAAGTGGTCGGCATTATTATGAGCGGATTGTTGGTTGGTATTTTAGCGTCAAGAACCCTCAGCGGATTTATTGGAGAAATTTACGGCTGGCGTGTGATGTTTTATATTGCCGCTGTAATTTGTGTCGCTATCATTTTTCTGATTCAATATCGCTTTCCACAAAGCTTTCCGAGCTTTAAAGGAAACTATAAAAAGCTGATGGGTTCTATCACTGATCTGATAAAACGAGAACCGGTTTTAAGAGAAGCATCATTGATCAACTTTTTCGTATTCATGATTTTTGGAAGTTTTTGGACAAATATGGTGTTATTGCTTGCCAATGCACCGTACAATTTTGATAGCAATCATATTGGTTTATTTGGCTTGGTTGGTGCGGTTGGCGCATTGACCGCACCGTTGATAGGTAAACTTGGCGATAAAGGGAAACCAAGGATTGCTGTAGGTTACGGTTTGGCATTGCTGTTTGTGGCGCAAGTGATATTTTATTTTTTCAGCAGTCAGCTTTTCTTTTTTATCGGTGGAATTATCATACTAGAAATGGGTCAGCAAGCGGTTCACGTGAGCAACCAAACTAGGGTTTATGCATTAGATGCTAACGCCAGAAATAGATTGAACACGGTGTTGATGACCATGAGTTTTTTAGGTGCTGCTTTAGGTTCTGCAATTGGCTTAACCTTATGGACTACAAATGGTTGGGGTGCAATTTGCATTGCATCCGCAATAATGGCAGTTTTAGGTTTTGTAATTTACTTGCTGACTTACAAAAATGAGCGTACCGCTAATTCGTAAGATTGTAATCCAAAACCGGTAATGATTCCTTTGCAGTTTTTTGCCATCATGCTGTGGTGGCGAAATTCTTCTCGGTTGTAAACGTTAGAGATATGTACTTCTACAACCGGAGTTTTTATCCCAGCGATAGCATCGGCAATAGCTACAGAAGTGTGTGTGTAAGCACCTGCGTTCATTACTACGCCATCAAAATCAAACCCAATTTCGTGGAGCTTGTTGATGATTTCGCCTTCAACGTTGCTTTGAAAATACGTAAGTTCAACTTCTGGAAACTGAGTTTTTAAAGTTTCAAAAAAGCCTTCGAAACCTTCGTCTCCGTAAATGCCAGGCTCGCGTTTTCCTAGCAAATTCAAATTTGGACCGTTGATAATTTGTATCTTCATGCGCTCAAACTTATCATTAAATTTTTAAAACTAAAAGTGGATTGGCAAATAGCAAAAAAAGGCTTTAAAAACTATTTAAAACTAGAGCGTTCTTTGGCTAAACATTCCATAGATGCCTATCTGCGTGATATTGATAAAATCTGTCAGTTTTTGGAAGCTACTGATAGCCCGCTTATGCCCTTGCAAATACAAACCGAAAATTTAAAAGAGATGTTGGTTTGGATAAATCACTTAGGTATGTTGGCGACTTCGCAAGCTAGGTTGATCAGTGGTGTAAAAGCGTTTTACAAGTATTTAGTGATGGAGGATTTTTTAGCGCAAAGCCCTGCAGAACTGCTTGAAGCTCCCAGAACCGTCCGTAAATTGCCAGATGTTTTAACGGTTTTAGAAATTGAAGAACTAATAGGAGCGCTGGATTTAAGTAAACCGGAAAACACTCGCAACAAAGCCATGTTGGAAACACTGTACAGTTCTGGCTTACGCGTAAGTGAACTGATTGGTTTGCAATTGTCCAACTTTTAC